>WQRS01000011.1 GCA_009786615.1 Treponema sp.
CGGCTGGGCCTGGGCGCTTATCGCGGGAAGCATTGTCGCGCTCCTTCAGTTTTTAAACGGCCCCCTCATTGACCCGGGGGGCTTTGGCCTTTCCCGCTGGGCCAGCGGCTTTGTGGACATTGTCGCCCTGCCGGTTCTGGTGCCGCTGTTAGTCTATCTGCTTCTTTACCTGTTCAAGTTCATCGCCGGAAATATAGATTTCGCGGGTTTTGCCCTGCTGTGGATAATGCCCGGAGCCGCCGTCAGATCCCTTACATGGAGCGCCATTCAGCACGATCCCATCCTTCTGGTGCTGGTTCCGATTCTCTGGACTGCAATTGCCGCGGGGATATCTTTCTTTATTAACCTGATTCAGACCAACAGCCGCCCGTTTGTGATTGTCCTTTCCGGCCTTGCCATTCTTTTTATACCTTTTGCCGCCTCAACATCCTACTGGGCATTTTTTTCCCAGGAAACCACCATGGGCGTTGTTTTCCTTGCCGCCGCCGTCGCCCCCATGCTCGTGTCCGTGGTGATGTCTTTCATCAGGGCAGAGAACGGGGGCTAGGTTCCAAACTACGCCTGGTTTGCCGACCCAAGAACATTCAGGTTCTTGTGGGTATACACTTTCTTAAGTTCATCCCGCGCCGGGCCCAGAATCTTTCTGGGGTCAAACTCATCCGGGGTTTCAAACAGGACTTTGCGCACCAGGGCGGTCATGGCAAGGCGGCCGTCTGAGTCAATGTTGATCTTGCACACCGCGCTTTTTGCGGCCCTTCGGAGCTGGTCTTCGGGGATGCCCACCGAGTCGGTAAGGCTGCCGCCGTACTTCTCGATCATGTGCACATATTCCATGGGCACCGAAGACGCGCCATGAAGCACAATGGGAAAGCCGGGAATCTTCTTTTCGATTTCTTCCAGAATATCAAAGCGCAGGGGAGGGGGAACAAGGACGCCGTTTGCATCGCGCGTACACTGTTCCGGCTTGAACTTGGCGCGCCCGTGGCTTGTTCCGATGGAAATCGCAAGGCTGTCCACGCCGGTTTTTTTTACAAACTCCTCAACCTCTTCCGGCTGGGTGTAGTGGGAATGCTCTGAAGACACATCATCCTCAACGCCCGCCAGAACCCCCAGCTCGCCTTCCACCGAAACATAGTCCTTGCGGGAATGGGCGAACTCAACGACCTTCCTGGTCAGGGCCACGTTTTCTTCAAAAGAGTGGTGGGAACCGTCAATCATGACCGAGGAAAAACCGGACTCAATGCAGTCCTTGCACAGTTCAAACGTATCCCCGTGATCCAGGTGAAGGACAATGGGAATGTCACAGCCCAGTTCGCGTGCGTACTCGCCCGCGCCCTTTGCCATATTGCGCAGAAGGTTCTGGTTCGCGTATTTCCGCGCGCCCCCGGACACCTGCAAAATAACCGGCGACTTTGTTTCCACGCACGCCTGGATAATGGCCTGGAGCTGCTCCAGGTTGTTGAAATTGTAGCCCGGTACGGCGAAACCGCCCTTCACCGCTTTTTTAAACAGGTCAACGGTATTTACAAGGCCCAATTCGGTATAGCTGATCATTAAATACTCCTTATCGTATGGGATGATTAAAATACTAAGGCAACAGGGGGCGGAGGTCAAGGACGCTGAATATAAGCTGTGCAATCCTAAATTTGCCCCGTTCCACCAAGTGTGCCAAATTTTCCCCTTTTCATGCCCTTTAGTTTCATTATGGCCTTGCAGAACGCAAAGAGAAATTGCATAATAGTATGGTGCATAATAGCGTGGTAAGGAAAAAATAAAAATATGATGCTGGTACTTGAAGATGAAATCAGAAAAGCGCGACTTACAAAAACAAGTAAACAAATTGCCGATTTTGTTCTGGAAAATGTTTCCCGTATCTGCTTTATGACTACGGATGAAATTTCCCGGGAGATGGGTGTCAGTGATGCTTCCATCATACGGTTTGCCCAATCGTTGGGTTATTCAGGCTTTGCGGACTTGCAAAAGAGAATGCAGACGTCTTTAAGCGATCACCTTGAGCACAGCACCGGTGACAGCCAACTGCCCCCGTTTGAACGTATCAACCGCATTGTTCCCTATCTGGCAGACGATAACCTTGTGCAGTCCATGATGGAGGTCATGACCCGCAACTTTGAAGATACGTTTAAGTACAACGACATGAAAAAAGTCGAGAAAATCTCAAAGTGCCTTATTTCAAGCCGCCGCAAATTCATCGTTGGAACAAGGGGAGGACAAGATTTGGCCTTTTTATACGCGAACTTACTCTCGCAAGCCCTTCCCAACGTGTTCCCCGTGTCGCATGCGGACGCAAGTTACTTTGAGCCGCTTCTGGAAATTAACAACAAAGACTGTGCGATTATCATCAGTCTTCCGCGGTATTCCGATTCGGTACGAAAGATCACCTCATTCATCAATAAGTCAGGGGCAAAAAAGATCGTTATCACAAACAAAGCCACCGCGCCTCCTGCAAAGTCTGCGGACATACTGTTCACGGTAGGTGTTGACAATGTAACCTTCTCCAATTCCCGCATCACGTCCGTTTTCCTTGCCGAGCTTATTCTGGCAGATGTTACGCGCAAGATTGATTTCGCCGAACTTTCAGCGCGCCTGCAAAAACACGAAAATCTCAATCCGCTGAACTATACCGAACACTAGCGTCCCTGGATCGACGCCCAAAATCTCCTGGGCTTAATCATTGACCAGGGCTTTGATTCTTTCAATGTCCAATGTAAAAATCTTTCACCCGCAAACAGCTTTCCGCCTAACGATCCAGCCGCAACTCGATGCTTCCCTTGCCTCCGATAGTGATTCCGTCGGGGAAGGTAATGGTGATCTCATTCTCTCCCTCCGGTATGACGGAATCACCTTTAACCTGGAGAGCGCAGTCGTGTCCGGGCAGAACGCGGACTGCAAGTGCTTTGATCATTTCGATGCTCCGGCGGCTGACTTCCGGGTCTGTTGCCTGGGCAACATGTCCGGTGGCCAATTCAACACGGTTTTTGATGGCGTCCCCTACAATCGCAGTCTTGCCTGCCGGATCATCGATCAACAGGGAGGCGCTGCCGGGCGTGTGTCCGGGGGTTAACAGGAAGCTTGCGCCGGGCATGATTTCCATTCCATCTTTTTCAAGAAATACTTTCTTGAACGAGCGCAGTAAAGGCAAGACTCCTTCTTGGATGGGTTCATCAGTCGCTATGTTTGCATATTCCCATTCGATTCGTGTACAGTAAAATTCGGCATGAGGAAAGAGGCTGGCGTTCGCTATATGATCGAAATGAAGATGGGTCAAAAAAACAGAGTCAATGTCGGCACAGCTCAATCCCCTATCCTTCAGTGCCTGAAGCAGCCATAAGCGCGCACCATGCGCTCCGGTATCCACAAGGCAGTTTCTCTTTTCGGAGCGCAAAAGAATAATTGAACTCCATCCCAAAAAAGTATTACTGGCCTTCCCCGGAAAACCGTTATACAATACATCAATCTTAGTCATGTAATTCCTCCTTACTGTGGTATCTTGTTTATCCTTTCACAATCTCAAAACCCATCTTTTCGATATTTGCCTCGACATTGCGGACAATACGGCTTTCTTCCCATCTTCCATTTTTGATGAGTTCGACCATTTCAGCTTCGTTTGCAATAATCTGTTTTACTTTTTCCAATATGGTCTGTGCATCAGCAGGGCGTACTACCACCACTCCGTCTTCATCCCCTACAATAATGTCACCGGGGTGCACCACCACACCGCCGCAGTTCACCGGAACATTAACCTCACCCGGCCCGCCCTGATAGTGGCCTCTGGGCGTGACACCCGCAGCGTATACCGGAAAATCTTTTTCCATTAAATCTCTAATGTAACGCACACAGCCGTCAACGACAAAGCCCGCAATGCCTCTGGCTATTGCACAGGTATACATAAGGCTGCCAACAACGCTGTAATTCATGTCTCCGCTTACATCAATTACAATAATGTCGCCAGGTTGTGCAAGCAGCATTGCTTTATGAATCGCCATATTATCAGCAACCGCGCCGCGTACGGTAACGGCAGTACCCAAAAGCCTTTTGGTTTTTCCTCTGGCGCTGATTCTGGCATCCATAGCAAACATCCGGTTACTGGCATCGGAAATGAGTGCGGTCTTGACGTCAGAAAAGCTGGCAACCAGTTCTTTATTGGGACGGTTTATATCACAGCAAATTTTCATCCCTGGATTTTTCATACTGTTTTACTCCTTAATTAGTGTGAAGCCTCAGCCGGGGCCAAGGGGGTGAAACCTCGTTTCTGGATAACGGTAACTGCTATTAAAAGTGCAATGCCTATCAAGTCGGTGATCCGTAACACAAATAATCCAGAAACCCAAAATGCAAGTCCCATTGAATAAAGGTAATCAACAGGGACGAAGAACAACAGGCCTCCAAACGCAAGCACCAGTCTGAGTTGAAGGCTCAAGGGACGGATGAAAAAACCCATAATGCTGCACGCCAACATCAGGATGGAAATCATCAGCGCCACGGTAATGTAGACGGTCGATGGCGTAAATCCGCCTATCAACAACAGCGACGGAAAATAGTGAAACGCAAAGGGGAGGATTATCAGCATCGCAGAATATTTGACAGCCGCGAACGCAGTTTTCATCGGGCTTGCACCTGATATTGACGAAGCGGCCAGACACGCCACCGCAACAGGAGGTGTCACACTTGCCAGGCCTGAAAACCAGAACGCTATCAAATGCGCCGTCACCAAGTCCACACCCAGCACGACAAGGCCGGGTACAACGATCAACGCCATGACAATATAGGCGGCAGTCTGCGGAGAGCCAAGGCCTATGACAATGGCAACAAAACCTACAAGCACAATTGCAAGGAAGATAATTCCGCCTGACATCATAACGACCATAATGCCAAACTTTTGTGCAAGACCGCCAAGCATGATTCCGCCCATTATAATTCCCAACGCACCTATCATAGCGCCAACGGAAACATTATTTTTGCCTGCGGTCTCCATCGCCATCAGGATATTTTTTGGACGCATCTTGTGGTCTTTGGTGAACTGGCTGAGCACTACGCACGAAATGGTTGCAGCCAATGCCACACGATCCGGAGACCAGCCCCAGACCAAGAGTATAAATATCAGCGCTATAGGTACAATGAAAAACCAGCCTTCCTTGAGTGTCTCTTTCCAGTCTGGTATTTCATTATCCGGTATGTTTTTGATATTGTTCATCTTGGCATAGGAATGTACGGAAATGATGCACCAATAAAAATAAAGAAATGCCGGGATAATGCTCATCATCACGATTCGTATATAAGGCGTTTCAGTCATGCTGGCCATCAGAAAAGCGCCCGCACCCATAACAGGCGGGAGTATCATCCCGCCGCTGGAAGCGGCCGCTTCAATAGCCCCGGCGTGTTCCGCCTTAAAACCAACCCGCTTCATCATTGGAATGGTGAATACGCCTGTGGTCATCACATTTGACACAGAGCTTCCTTGAACGGATCCGGTAATGGCAGTACCGATAACCGCAACCTTGGCCGGCCCGCCGGCCCATCCTCTGGTCAGCGACATCGACAACTTGATAAAGAAGTTAGTTGCACCGCTGACCTCCATGAACGCTCCCATAATTATAAACGGAACTACAAAGGTGGCGAATGTGTGCGTAATGGTTCCAAAAATGGCCTGATCGGTGCGGTACATGTAATCAACGATCCGGAACAGCGAAAATCCCCTGTGAGCAAGTATCCCCGGCAGCCACGGCCCGATATAAAGCTGAAACGCGAAAACGAAAGCTATTGCCGGTATAACCATGCCCAAAGTCCTGCGGGCACTCTCAAACAGCAAAATGATCGCAATCAGGCCAAAGTAAAAATCCGTCATGTTGCTTTGCCCAAAACGGGCCACCGCATAATCCAGATAACTGAAACTCCAATATCCCATGGTGGCGATTATCAGTGCAATCAGCACATAATCGTACCATGGGACAGCTTTTGCACCGGCTCCTTTTTTTGTGATGGGGTAAAGCATAAACGCCAGAACGCTGCAAGCCGCAAGATAAAATGGACGCATAACTTCCATTGGCATGATGCGGAAGCCGGAATGGAGCATAAAAAGACCGCTGAACATAACCGCCACAATTGAGAACAATACTTTATGCGGGCCTTCCAGTTTTCTTGTTGCCATAGCCTTCTCTTTGGGTTCAGGATTGTCTTGGAGCCCAGGGATTTTCCTGGAAGAACCGTAACGCGCCGGGATGAACCGGAATATTATTGTCGCGCGCACTTTGAATGTCACCGACGAAATTCGCCCAGTTGGGGTGCATAAGGGTCATTGCTTCCAGCGAACTCGGCTGAAACGCCGCATTGAGAATGTCGTATATGATCTGATCAGGGACGCTGCGGTGGGCTACCATTATGATCTTGAAGTGCGGCAACAGCGTCGGGCCTACCATTCCCCGATAAATTGGCGGCAGGTAGTCCGGGAAAAAGAGCGGGTTCACTTCCACAAGCAGATTAATTTGCTCATAGGTAAACGGAATGATTATAATGTCTTCAGTTTCGGCCAACTCCGTAATCGCACCAGCCGGAGAACCTGTCATGGCAACGGCGTCAATGCGGCCTTCCCTCATCGCAAATACGGTATCGGCAAACGCAAGGTGCTGGCGTTCCAAATCAAGGTTTAACGCATCAAGAACCATGTTGGCTATGAATTGCACACCGGAACCCGGAGGGCCTGTGGATACTATTCTGCCGTTAAGGTCTTCAATGCTCTGTATTCCTGAATCCCTGAAAGCCACAAAATAAAAGTCGTTACTGTGAGTCCAGGCTACTGCCATCAGATCATCACCCACTCCGTGCCACTGCGGATCGGCGAACGCTCCGGTGTTCGACAGGAGTTGTTGCACGATCATATCCTGCGTGAGTCCCAGGTCAAGTTCGCCCCGGGCCACCTGAATGGCGTTATCAAAAGCGGCACCGGTCGTCACATTTGTGATATTTACGCCGGGAACCAAAGGTGTAACAACGGTAGAAAACGCTCCAACCATGTAAAACATAACGGCACCAGGTGAGCTTCCGCCAAAGTGGATTTGAACAGTCCGACCTTCGGGGGGAGTGCATGACGCCATTGCCAGCATTGCCATTGACAACGCAATTCCAATAACTCTCTTTGCCATTGAAGAACCTCCGCAAAATATATATTGACACGTTTACTACAATAATTTAATTTTATGTAGTATTTGGTACATGCTATATTGCCTTGTTTTATTTTGTCAAGCTTTTTTATTTATTTTTTTGCATTTTTTTTCCAAGCCATAAGGCGACGATGGCGCAAGGGGGCAGTCAATGATGATGGAAAAATCGTTACACCTGAAAGGTCATTTAGCGCGAAAGGGCTTTCAGGATATCATTGGAAAATCAGATAGTATTGAGCATATAAAACACAAAGCAAAAACGTTTGCGAAATCTGACAGCACGGTGTTAATCCTTGGGGAGACGGGAACCGGCAAAGAACTGTTTGCACAGAGCATCCACAACGCAAGCTCCCGCAGAAATGAGGCCTTTGTCGCGGTTAATTGTGCGGCATTGCCGGAAAGTCTTTTGGAAAGTGAACTGTTCGGCTATGTGAAGGGTGCTTTTACCGGCGCTTTACACAAAGGAAAGCAGGGCTTGTTCGAAATGGCGCATATGGGCACGATTTTTCTTGACGAGATAAGCGAGATTCCGCTTAATATGCAGGCCCGCTTACTTCGTGTGCTGCAGGAACGGGAAGTCATTCGTATTGGCGATGATGAAGTGCGAACGGTCAACATCCGTATTATGGCGGCAAGCAATAAGAATGTAAAAGAGCTGGTAAAAAAAGGCCTGTTTCGAAAAGATTTATTTTATCGTTTGAGTGTGCTTGAGCTTCGGATTCCTCTGTTACAGGAACGTGCGGATGATATTGCCCTGATTGTTCAAAACCTGCTGTGGTTAAAAAAAACGAAGCTTGGACTGAATATCGATCACATAGAAGACGGTATTATCGATCGCATGAAAAAAATGCAATGGCCCGGAAACATACGGCAGCTTGATAATTTTATGGAAAAACTCATGATTCTTACCGACGGGAATACGATTCTGATGGAAACATTTAATGATCTTGCAAAAGATGAAGATTCAGGTATTTCGCTGCCGCAAGAAGATGAGCAGATAATGACATTGAAGGAAATGGAGAACAGGCATATCATCACTACTTTGGAACGCTCGCATGGCAATCGTGTGATCTGTGCCAAACTACTGGGTATTGATGTTTCAACATTGTGGCGCAAACTGAAAACCATTTCAAATCAATGACATTGCAAAATGCAATAGTATAATTGTATTTTGCAATGCGTGCTTTGTAAAAAAATTCAGATGAGAGATAATTTTCAAAAAATCTCTGATAAAAAAGGTGCACAATCGGCAAAAAAATATACGTTTTATCTTTCTGGAGTTTATATTTGTTACTTTATTAAAAACTTGGCACGCTTTTTGCTGAGTAATTGCAGCGGGTAAAATCCGCAGTACTATTACCAAGGAGTGAACGTATATGGCGAGTTTGCAATTCAAAGGAGTCATTCCCCCGATGATTACCCCCTTTTCTGAAAATGGAGATGTTGATTACAAGGCATTTGAATTCAACATGCAAAAATGGAACAGCGACAAAATTGGCGCATACCTTGTGCTTGGTTCCAACAGCGAAACAACTTATCTGAGCGAAGATGAAAAACTCAAGCTCATCGAAATCGCCGTCAAGACCGCACCGGCGGGCCGTCCTGTTATCGTGGGCAGCGGCAGCGATTCTCTGCGGGAAACGATCCGCCTTACCAACCTTGCCGGGAAAATGGGCTGTTCCAGCGCGCTTGTTCTCACGCCGTTTTATTACGCGGAGCAGATGACCAGCGAGTCGTTAATCAAGTATTTCAGCACTGTGGCGGATAATTGTGATATTCCAATACTGTTGTACAATGTCCCCAAGTTCACCCATGTCAACATGAAGGGGGATGCTGTGGCGGAACTGGCCAAACATCCGGGCATCATTGGCATGAAGGACAGCACCGGTGATGTAACGCAGCTGGGCACTTTCAAAAAACTGGTACCCGATGATTTTAACCTGATGGTTGGAACGGCGTCTTCCTGGTTTCCGGCGTTGACCCTTGGCGTGAAGGCGGGTATCCATGCGCTTGCCAACTGCAATCCCAACGAGTGCGCCGCAGTTCAGGAAGCCTATGAATCAGGCGATCTCAAAAAGGCCGCCGAGATTTACATGCACCTGCTGCCCTTAAACACCGCAGTCACTGCCACTTACAGCATCGCCGGATTAAAATACGCGTGTACCTGTCAGGGGTATCAGGGGAAAACCGTACGCAGCCCGCTGTTACCCATCACGCCTGAAAAGACCGCGGCCATCGACAAAATCATGAAGAAAGCGCTTGATGCCATCAAGTCTTTGTAAGCGATTACTCAGGGCTACTCTTTGATCTTGCCGAAAAAGATGTGGCCCATGACTGCGGCGATGTTCAGGTCAAAACCGGTTCCCAAAAAAGCCGCACAGTGCCTGACACCATGCGTTAACTTTACTCCCACTTTATACAATTACGCATTCGGGACGCTCTTGCTCAGGGATGCCAGCGCAGCGGCTGCCGTTTTACCTTGTTACATGGAGCGCTTTCATTTGCGTAGTTACTGTCCGGAAAAAGAGGCCGCCGCCGGTTCTGCTTCCTCCGTGCAGTTCAAGCACACCGTTTGCCCCTATCTCCGCCGCCTGCCGCTTTAAATCATTTTTGGCCCTGTCCCATGCAGCATACCTTGAAAACACAATTCTGCGGGAAGTCTCAACTATCCCAATGACTTCATACTGAAGCGGGCGGGATATAAAAAGATACACCTGTGAGGGGGCAATGGACTGCCGTGCCTGTCCTGTTATGGTTGTTGACCTGCCGCCTGAGCATCCGGATACCATAACGGTGAAAAAAACAATAAGAATAAATTTCGCATAACGCCTTTGAAATAAACCGCTTGCCAATAAAAAACTCACCTTTCTCATATTTACTCCTCCTGTTATTTGCCGCAGACTCTCCGCTCATTGCGCAGCTGTCTGCTGCCGTTTTACCATCTGCTGGGCATCGTTTTTGACCCGCTGTGTTATGTCGTTTACCTGGCTTATGGCTTGCAATACCTGTTCACTGCCATGCTTTTGTTCTTCCATGGCGTTTAACACACCGCATTCCTGCTCGGCAACGGTCTTTATACCGCCGTCTATGGTGTCAAACCTGTTCAGTACGTTTTCCGCCGACCTGGTAATTTTGTCTATCGAAGCCTTGATTGTCTTAAGCACCGTGCTGATGGTTTTGGACTGTATGCTGGATGATTCGGCGAGTTTGCGTATCTCATCGGCGACAACGGCAAAACCGCGTCCGGACTCCCCTGCGTGGGCGGCTTCTATGGCGGCGTTCATCGAAAGCAGGTTTGTTTGGCTTGCGATATTCGCCATCACGGAGTTGATTTCCAAAAGTGATTCGGACTCTGCGGCGATTCCCCGGATGTCAGAAACCACTTCGTTAATGCCTTTGTGCCCCACTTCCGAGGCTGACTGCAATTCCGTTACCTGCTGGGCGTTTTTGGTCAGGGCGTTGGTGACGGACTGGATGTTGGCAACCATTTCTTCTATTGCCGCCGCGGATTCGGTAACGGCGGCGGCCTGCTCGGAGACATTTGCGTTTAACTGTTCCATCATGGTTTGGATGCTCTGCTGGATGAGGGTGTCTTTCTCTTTGTTTGCGTAAAACTCGCGAAGGTCACGGCTGTAGGATATGACTAAAGGCCTGCCGTCAACGGTCACACGCGACATTATCTCCTCGGTGGGGATGGGCGTACCGTCCCTGCGCTGGTACATGAACTCGTAACGCATATAGCCGTCCCTAAGGGTCTGCCTCAGTGTATCAACAGCTTTTTGGCTTGTAATGGAACCATCAGGCTGGAGGTACGGTGTAAAGTTGCTGAAATTACCGGTGAAAATATGCCTGTCGGGTATGTCAAACAGGCGTTCCGCTTCCTTGTTCACTTCCAGAACAGTGCCGTCCTCATCATAAAGAGCGCAGAGTAAAGGCGTGGAATCCATTATGGCTTGCATCTGCGCCTTTGCCTCCGCTTCCTGCTTTGCGGCTTTAAGCGCTTCCCGCCTGTCTCTGGTAAACTCCAGCATGTAGTATTCACCGTGGAAATAGGTGCGTACAGAGGTAAGGTGGAGGGGAATCAACTCACCGTTTGATGCTTTCTGATACAATTCGACTGTTGCGTTTCCGGCTGTCTTAACCTCATGAAAGGTCTTGGCTTCCAGTTCGCCCGTACGAGTGCCATCAGGCTGTACATCAGGAAAGCTCGATGCGTAGTTTCTGGCATATTCCTCCCTGTCCTTAAAGCCAAAGAGCTTGTGGGCTTTATCGTTGCAATATTTGATAGTATTGTTCATGTCATACAGACTGCACACCATAGGCACACTTTCCATGACAATGTGCATCCCTTCATCAAAGCTGTCGTGTTCTGCTTTCTTCATAAGGCGCAGGGCAAGAAACCCGGCACCCGCAAACATGGCGGCCATAAGGGGCAGACGGACAGTCATGACAAGCGTCATGTTCTGCACATCCGTGCCGATAAGGGAAATGGCCATACTTAAAACCGCCGCCGCAACGATACCGATAATCAGTCTGTTACTGTTCATTGATTGTGCCTCCTGTGGGTATTCGTTCTGACAGTCTATCAAAAGAAACGAGCTGAGCTGAGTTTTTGTAGAAATTAGTCGGGTTTTTGTAGAAATTAGTTGCTTTTAAAGAGTAAGCGCAGTATAATCACCTATGATTAAAATAGTCGTCTGTGATGATGAAATGAATATATGTGTGGAACTCAAATGCATCTTAATCGATGTATTGGGTAAATTAAAGGTAAACCACAAAATTGATATTTTTGCCTCCGGAGAAGAGCTGTGCCGAAAACTGGACACCGGAGCGTCCTATGATTTAATTTTCCTTGATATTGGCTTTGCAAAAAATGAGAGCAACGGTGTGGAAATAGGTCATCTTATCCGCAACGCCCACAATGACAATAATGTTTCAATTGTTTTTATTTCATGGGACCAGGGCTACGCCATGCAGTTATTCGAAATACGTCCCATGCATTTTCTTTTAAAGC
>WQRS01000012.1 GCA_009786615.1 Treponema sp.
TACCCGCGATCATCCGTTCCTTGTCAGCGGTCTTGCCACGCTTTTGCGGGTTTATGACGCGGAGGTTTTTGCGATTAATCCTTCAATAAATAATATACGCTCTACAGTTGTGCGGGACGGAGAAACGATCAACTCAGGCTCTATAAGCGTGGACGTAATATCGATTCCAAGACATTCATCGGAATCTGCTGTGTACAAAATCGACAACATTCTTTTTACGGGTGATAGCTTAACGGCCGGGCTTATTGGCAAAACGATTAGCTCATACTCAGCCATAACACAGGTCAGCTCGCTGCGCAGCAAAATTTTGTCTTTGCCAGGCGATTATGCTATTTTCCCCGGAAGCGGACCGCCGACTTCACTTAATGCAGAGCGCAGATTTAATTTAGGTATCGCTAAGTTTGAGGCGCTTAAGCCCCGCCGGAAAAACTTCAGGTTGAATTTGTAGATNCCTGCTGCGGTGCCGGTGCGCTGCTTGTTTCACTGTGGTGCCCGAAATCGCTCCAGTCATTATGCCACGGTGTCGCGATGTACGCTTTCCTTTCCACATGGTGCGCATCATCATGNTCATACGAATATGGCGTACAAGTGACATTGCGGCTTGGGATGTTCATCTTGCCGCGATCCATATTTGTCACTTGCTTTGAGTGCAGATAATCATCGATAAAGTGTTTAAGTACCTCTTCAGATGTTTTCCGTATCCTGTTTTTTTTCTGCGCGTCCTTCCTGTTGTGCGGGCGGAACATCAGTGAATAAGCATCGTACCATGCATTATACGCATCGCTTAAATTGCAACGCTGAAGCTTGGGAATGTGCTCCCATTCAGGAACCATACCGGACGTTTTTGCTGTTACGTACTGGAAAATCTTTTTAAAAAACTTGTCGAAATCAGCATCGTCGCGTGGTATACAGCTATTTGGCATTCTGATACCTCTCATTATTTTTTTAAATACCGCATATAACGGCTTTTTCATTGAGGCTTTTGCAAAAGCTCCATTATCAAAATTATAGTTTTGTTTAATAAGAATTGCAAGCAAAGAATGCAAATTTGTCAGTTTCACCCCTCTGACGCTGTCCACTTGGTTTTCCCACTTGCATACAGTATAATGTGGGATTATGAGATTTCCACTCTCTTTTTTCCGAAAGAAAGCCCCGCCAAAAACCGGCGTTTACGGACACCTGCCCAATCCAACAAACGAGGATTTGGTGCGGGCAGGCGCTTTGCTGGCTCAAGAACGTAATTTCAAAGACCTTGTCAACGTTTTTGTAGAGCAGGCTCAGGATATATCAGGCGCAGACCTTTCGGCGTTTTACATTCTGCAAGATCCATCTGTCAGCATGAGTGACCTCAAACTCGTTTACAAGCGCGGAAGATATACAGTGCCGGATATAATTTCCGGTTCTGCTGAACTTATCGTTTTTTTGCGGGAATGCGCTGAGGCGCTGGTTTTTAATAATGCGAGTGAAGGATACGAAGAAGGGGAGAAAAAGGAAAAACCTGAAACACAAAATTTTCTTAAAGAAGTGCTGATTAATCAGGATATGAAAAGCGGGATGGCGATTCCCATTGTAAGTCCGCCCCGCGAAATTGGCGTCTTATTTGTTACCTCTCAAGCTCCTTCTTTTTTCAATCGTCATCGCTTTTACTTTCTGGACTGTTACACAAAGCTTGCCGGTGGGGCAATGCAAAATTCGCGCCTCTTGGATGAAACCAAAATATCCGCGCGAAAAATTGATTCACTTGAGCGCTATCAGGAAAATGTTTTTAATTCGATGACAAATATGGTTATCACCACAAATGCTTCCGGTGAATTGTATTACTTCAATGAACCTGCCGCGAACGCTATGGGATTGCAGCAGGATGATCTTGGGCGAAGTTTTGAAAATATGTTTAAAAAGTCACTTTCCTCAAAAACAATCAAGGCGATTTTAAAAAGTTTGGAAGACGGAAGTGAAATTCTTGGGCTTGAAGGTATTTACCGCAGCGGCGAAAAAGAACTTGATTACTCACTAAACGTTACGCCCTTAAAAACTCCGCGCGGAAGGAAAGAGGGACTGACCCTTCTTTTTACCGACCAAACCCGCGAGAAAGAGCTTAAGCAAACAGTGCAGGATGTTGCCGAAGAGCGGCGCATTGTTAAGGATATGTTTTCGCGGTATATATCGCAGGAAGTTTTGGATAACCTGATGGAAACGCCTGATAATATACGGCTTGGCGGGGACAAAAGAGTTGCGACCGTTTTTTTTGCCGACATTCGCGGCTATACCAGTTTTTCAGAAAACCGCGAGCCTGAGGCAATTGTTGAAATATTAAACGAATATTTCAGTGAAGCTGTGGAGCACGTTATAACGCACAGAGGTTACATAGACAAGTTTATTGGTGACTGCATTATGGCAGTTTGGGGAGTTCCTATGCCTCCTGAAAAAGATGATCCGGTAAAGGCGGTTTCCTGTGCGCTTGCAATTCAGGAGATGGTTCGTTCCTCAAAGAGAAAATTTTTCCGCAGAGCCGCTTCAGGTTTGCGTGTCGGCATTGGTATCAATCACGGNCCTCTTGTGGCAGGAAATTTGGGAAGTATGCGGCGCATGGATTATTCGGTTATTGGTGATACAGTAAATCTTGCGGCGCGGCTTGAAAATGCCGCCGGACCTGATGAGGTGATAATAACACAGGCTGTGCGGAATGAGCTGGGCGACAAATTCCGTTTTGAAAAGCGAACGCCAATCCGGGTTAAAGGCAAAGAAAAGCCGGTTGATATTTTTAATGTTNNNGGAATGAGATAGACATAAGGAGAGCATATGGAAATTGTAGATTATACNTATNANATAGAAGATCTGGGAGCGGTTACAGGAATTGCAGGCATTCCCTGGATTGTAATAACCTCTGTTATAGCGTTTGCCTTTGCTGTATTTTTTGTTTTGTGGTATATACGTGTTACACGATTCAAATCGCATTTGCGTAAAATTTCAGCCGCCGAAAATGAAATGCAAAAAATACAGGCAATTAAGGATTTCAACCGGCGTTACCCTGAAGAAAGACTCCAATGGTACTCACTTTTCATGGAAAGTTATTTACGCCACGCTGAAACCTCCGTTGTTTCTGAAACAGGTTTTGCAAACAATTGGATTAAAAAACTCACGCAGTCGCCGTCCCCCAGCACCAGCGATTTACGAAGGGTTCTTTTATTTTGCCCAAGTTCATTTTTGTTTAAGGCGTTTGTTGTGACAGGGCGGCATTCGCGTTTGCAAAAGGTTTTTATAAAATGGATGAAAAGTGAAGGTGAAGAAAAAATTATCAGGCTTTTGGCGGATAATTTTAGCGGAGAAGATTTTGATCCTGGTTTTTGCAGAATATTTCTTGAAAACCACAGTACATTTATCAGAGAGTTAACAGGGGAGCAGGAATGGAACGCACGTTATTTTGCCTACAAAATTTTGCTGCTTGACAAGGAACAGCTTACAGAACGAAATTTTCTGGATGGGCTTTCTGATCCGAATACGCTGATACGAAAAATAATTACTGAATCTTTTACTTTAGACCCGGATAGGACATGGAAAGAGCTTTGGGAAAAATTAATCAAAGACCCGGTTTATGAAGTGCGCGCAATTGCGCGAAAGCGAATTTCCAAAGATTTCATGGATCGTTACAATCCAAAAGCCGCAAATTTAAATGATGATCAAANTGCGCGCGTGCTGGAATTGCTTGATGTAGATTGTCAGGAAGATAGAAACTTTGCCTTTACGTCTTTGGGAAGCAATGACCTCGCGCTGCGTTTTCATGCGGCGGCGTTTTTGGATGCATGCGGCGCGCTTAATGTGATTTTGTCAAAAATCACTTTTGTAGATCCAGCCTCCATGAAACACAGCGTTTCCCTTTTGCAAAAGGCACTTTCAGTTAATGTTTCAGGCTTTTTATCTGATTATCCTGCAGGAGACGGCGCACCGCTTTTGGCAGCAGCGCGCCTTCTTGGCAGTTCAAGCGGAATGTATACAGAAGTGTGTACTTTGGCAAAAAAAGTTTTTGCATATACCGCCGGGAAAAAACTAGACCCCTCAAGTATTGAAATTTACACAGAAACATTAAAGGCAATAAATAACAACGGAAGCAGTAAAGTATTTGAATTGCTTGCTGAAGAGCTTTCCAGACGGGAAAACACCCCTCAGTATCTTGACATCCTTCTGCCTCACATAGGCAAAAATACTCAAATGCTTTTTGCTCCCATTTTATTTAAATTTTTGGTCAACCCGGCTTTTCCCAAACGCGAAGAATTGGTAAGTCTTTTGGGATCATTTCCCCATGGCGGTATTTTACCGGCAGTGTTTCAAATATTAAACGACACCCGTGCTGATTATCCACATGTTGTGCGCATTTCCGCCCTAAAAATACTTGGGCTTTTGCACCTGCCATTCTGCCTTCAAAGAATACTGGAAAGCCTTCCCGCACTTTTCAAAAAAGCGGAGATTGAAAATGAAAGCGGAAAAGATAAAAACGTGAATGCCAGTCTTATTTCGGCTTTTGCAGAAATTGAAAGCTTCGCCCGCCTGATAGCTGATTTTCCGCTTGAGATACTTGAAGCAAAAATCCGTTCCCTTTTGGCATCTCCTGACGCGCAAATTCGTGCGGCATTAATTACGATTCTTCCTATAACGAAAAACGAAGGTTTTATAAAAGAAATACGCGCTTCATTAAAAGATGTTGACCCTGACGTGCGCATTGCCGCAATTAACGCTCTTTTGAGGTTTGGCGAAATGCGGCTTTTAAACCATGAAACTTCAATGCTGCGTGATCCTGTAGAGCGCGTACGGGTTGCCACTGCGGAAGTAATCGCTCGTTACGGCAATGCTTCCTCCATGGAAATCTTAAAAAACATTTTANTAGAGCCGTTCGAAACTGAATCAGTAAAAATAGGAGTCATTGCCGGATTGGGGAAAGCCGAAAGCTCTGAAAGCATAAGAATTTTAATCTCGGTGCTTGATTCGCAAAGTGAGTTCTGCGTTTACGCTGAAAAGTCCCTTGGCACAAGAACAAGCAAACGTGACATACAGCAGCTTGTTGAAATTTTCCGGGATTCTGAACCTGCGCTGCGAGAAAAAATGATTCCGGTTTTCAGAGTACAGGGAAGTAAAGCTGAACCGCAAATCCTTGAACTGTTGAAAAACGAAATTGCGTCTTTTAAGCCGTACCTTGTGAAAGTGCTTGAGGAAACGGGGTTTGTTGATGAAGCAAAACGGCGGCTTTTGAGCAGGAATGTGGAGGTACGAAGAGAGGCTGCCTTGACGCTTTCGCTCATGGATACCCTGCCTGCTTTCCGCGGTTTGGTTTTGGCGGCTAAAGATCCCGATCAGGAAGTGCGGGTTTGTGTGGTAAAGGCGCTTGAAAAACTCAAAAATTCCCAAAGCCGCGAAATGCTGGAGAAACTGAAAAAAGACCCGGACAGCCGAATCCGCAAATATACCCACTGGGCATTGGANAGGCTTGATTCGCTTAGGATGGAGTAAGCGTATTGGATTTATGATTANATTANATGAAACAAAAACAGCGTAACGTGGTTATATCAGTGTGGAATGTAAGTGCTTGCTCTCTTCAGCTCACTTTCATAATTTGCCGATACAAAAAGAGGGTATGAGAAAGATTTTTTCAAGGCTGTTTTTATTTTTTGCTGTCTTTGCTGCGGCGCATCTTTATGCCGCACCTGCATTGCAGGCGCGCGATGTGCAAACCCGCAGTATCGAAGACGATTCCCATATCAGGCGCAGGCTCGAATCTGAGTGGTTTAGGGANAGCCCTGTGAGTGTTTTGGCGCGGGCACCTGAAATTCACACCTTGAGAAGCGGTACCAGAGTGCAGGTNCGGACTGAAACGTCTGCGCAAAACCCGCACGAGTTCGCCGTGGTGCTGGCGCGGGAGCAGTACGGGACTTTCCCCGGCTGGGCGCAAGGTTCCTGGGTTTTAACCCGCCTCAGAGATACACCTTTGCATTATGGTTCGCGAATACGCATTTTTTTGCGCAGCGACTTTAACACGTTTGTGCAGTTTCGCCCGTTAGGCGGCGGGGAAAGAAGCCAAATGGACGTGGTTATATATGACGCTTATATGGTGCGCTCCCTGCCTATTCCCATTCCCTTTGAAAGACTTTTCGTATTNCCNGTGGAAAACGCGCTTTCCGCTGCCGGAACCCGCTTTCCACGCCATTACTTTGACCCCGACCTCGGCAGATACCGCGACAGCCGCGCCTTTGTAAACGCCGTGCGTTCACAGCTTCCGCAACTGCGTTTTGCCGATGACGGTGCAATTGATGAGAACGGCAACTTTGTGTTTATAAACGGGCTTGCGCCGCAGAANTCAGAGACTCAAGGTCTTAATTGTTCCGGTTTTGTCAAATGGATTNTTGACGGAATTCTGCGCCCTGTCACCGGCCGGCGCCTTCCGATCCGCCCTTTGGCTGANCCTTTCGGTGATCGCGGCGGTATTTCCATAGAACACTGGGAACAACTGCGCGATCCGTTTTTCGGTCTTGACTGGATACGGAACCTTGCCGCCAACGCGGGAACTGTTCTGCGCTCTCCGTCTTTTGCCAACCTAAGCGAAATTGAAGTGCGCAACTGGAGTTTCTCCCAGATTATCAGCCGGCGCGGCGGTGTGCGTACCGTGCAGCAATACCGCGGCTTTCTGGAAAATGCGGGCTTTTGCATTGAAGGTATACGCCCGCTCATGTACTCGCTGGCGATTAACGAACCCGGCTGGATTTACCTGGCCGCGGTCAACGATGAGTGGGGCGCGGAACGCTTTGACGGCTTTGATCCGACTGATTTACGCGGACTTCCGCGGCTGCGGCAGTTTTTCCATGTAGCGGTTTTAGTTCCCTTTTTTGATGAGCGCGGCAACTTTCAGGTCGTGGTTTTTGAGAGCGCTGCTGAAACGTCTTTTCAAGGGTTCAGCACCCGTTACCCGGGGCATTTTGTAAGCCTTGTGCGTGTTCCCATTCACGNCAGATTTGACCCTTAANACCGCTTAAACTTCACGTTTAATTGGATGTTTGCCCTGAATCTTTTAGCATTTGTGAATAATAGCGGCTTTCAATAGCATCCCTATTTACACCAAGATCATCCAGCAAGGCAAGGAGTTTTTCTTTTGCGGCAATAATCATGTTTTCGTTAGCGTGCATGGATAAAATCTCCAATTCAATGAAAAAGCCTAATTTCTCAACCTCTGCAAGTTCAATTTTAATTTCACCGGAAACAAAAGCCCAGCCGCATTTGCGTTTGCGGATTTCCGGCGCAAACCCGAACGCACCCAGAAGCCGCTCAAACTCATTATCAGGTGTTACAGCAAACTCAATCTCCTCATTAACCTCAATGCCATCTGTAATTTCTTTCACCTTGTACGTCGCTAAAGTTGTTTCCTTTTTACTCCCGTCGGGGAAAGTCATCAGCTCTTTGCGCAAACGTATTTTGGAAACCGGCGCAGGCAAACAAGAGGGATTTTGGGTGCTTTCAGTGAGTGCCCAATAAGTGTCTTCTTTTTTAAAAGCGCACGAGTATGTTGCCTTTTCCATAAGGACTTTTTTCATGCTTTCGTTGTCATAAACATGGGCTTTTAATTCAATTTCTTTCGCCATTGCAATACGTGAGCATTAGAGTTGTTCGGAAACTTCAGTTTTCGAACAAATTCCGTTTTAAACAGCAAAATACGTGGTATTTTGCAAGACTTGTTTCGGACTTTAGTCCGCGGCAACCAATCGGGTTGTCGAACAAGTCCATTTTCCTATGAAACGGCAAAAATGGCAATACACTAATTATGGAAACAATTGATCTTTTATGCTAGAGTATGCGTGAGTGCGGCGGACTAATGTTTGCCTGCATTATTTTTAACGTTAAATATAACTGGAGTAGTATCAGTATGTTACTCAGCATCGCTTTACTTTTTGTGCTTGTTTTGATAAGCGGGGTTCTTTCCTCATCTGAAATTGCGGTGAGCTCCTCTAACCGTAACAAGGTTAAGATGCTTGCCGATGAGGGGGATAAAAGAGCACAGCGTCTTTTAGACACAATCAATAAGCCGCATAGTTTTTTTGCCACAACGCAGCTTTATTACACGTTCATCGCGTTTTTTTCAGGCGCATATGCCGCAAGCTCATTTACAGAGCCGCTTGTGCAATTTGCCATTCGCCTTGGCCTTACGCTCTATCCAAGCGTGATGGAGCCTTTTGCGTTTATTATTGTAACAGCCATCCTAACCTACGTTACGCTCATTCTGGGTGAGCTTGTCCCCAAGCGCATTGCTATGGAGTACGCCATTCCGTTTGCGCTGCGCATTCTTTCGGTTTTAAAAGTGCTGTCAATTATCGCTTTGCCTTTTGTAAAGCTCCTTTCCGCGTCTTCGCGCTTTATATTGCAGCTTATGGGCTTTAAAGATTCCAACCCGGAAGCTGTAGCGACTAAAGAAGAAATACGCATGATTGTTGGGTCTTCAAGTGAGCACGGGCAAATCGCCGAAAGCGAGCAGGGCATGATTGAAAATATTTTCAAAATCGAAAAACTCACCGCAGGCGAAATATGCACGCACCGCCTTAATGTGGTTGCCCTGCCTATCGAGGCTGATTTCAAAACTGTTGTCGCCACGCTTTCAGGAAAATATTTTTCGCGTGTTCCCGTTTACGAAGGAAGCCTTGATAACGTGCGAGGCTTTTTACACACCAAAGATGTTTTTAACTACATGGCAACCAATGACGATGTTTCAGGCTTCCGCATACAAGAGCAAATGCGAGAGGCGTATTTTGTTCCGCTTTCAAAAAGATTGGATGAGCTTTTTGAAGAGATGCGTAAAGAGGGAACTAACCTTGCTGTTGTCATTGATGAATACGGCGGAACGCTTGGCATNATAACGCTTGAAGATTTAATCGAAAAAATTGTCGGGAGTATTCAGGATGAATATGATGATGATGAAATTCCTGATATTGCATCTGCCGGTCTTAACTCTTATAANATTCAAGGAACAGTGAGCCTTGAAACAGTTATGAATCATTTTGATGTGCAGCTTCCGGTAGATCAATACGAAACCCTTTCAGGGTTCTTAATTGGGCAGGTTGGGCATATACCTTCAAATGACGAAAACCTTGAACTTGAATATTCAGGCTTGCGCTTTAAAGTGGAGCGTATCCGCAAAAAACGAATTTCATCGGTTTTGGTTACGAAGCTGGATGAAAAGGTAGAAGATTAGCGGCCAGCGCTTTTGTGCTGCAATAATTTAAGATCATGGCAGAAGTATTATCAGCTTACAGTTTTGTTTTAAAAGGTATTCCTGTCGAAGTGGAATACAGAAAAGTGAAAGTTATGCGCCTTTCGGTGCATCCGCCTGAAGGNCGAGTAAAAATTGCGGCTCCCNCGGCAATGAGCNAAGATGATGTTTTGAAATTTGCCGCTTTAAAATTTGAATGGATACAAAAACACCGCCNGNGTTTTATCAGCAAAACNCTAAACGCAAATAATTCAACCGGTGCAAAAAGCGGTTTGGACACTTCACTTCGTAACAATTCAACAGTTTACGTTTGGGGGCAGCCGCTTAAANTACAGATTATTGANCNGGAAGGAAATTCCAAAGCTGCTGTTTCTGGTGAACACATGGTTTTGCGTATTAGACCGCCTGTAACAAAAGCGCAAAAAATGAAAATACTTGATCGTTTTTACCGCAGGGAATTAAAGCTGAAAGCCGAAAGTGTTATAAAAAAATGGGAGGGGAAAATTGGCGTAGAGGTAAAAAAGCTCTACATAAGAAAAATGAAAACGTGCTGGGGGAGCTGCAATTACACAAAGCAAACATTGCGTCTTAATTCTGAATTGGCAAAACGAAATCTTCAATGCCTTGAGTATGTTGTGGTTCATGAGATGTTGCATATTATAGAAAGATACCATAATGAAAANTTTTATCGCCTTTTGAGTGCTNATATTCCTGAGTGGAAGGTTATACGGAAAANTATGAATACTAACACTTGAAATAATTTNCATTTTATAAGTAAAGTANACTTATTATAAAACGAATAAAACAAGTGAGGAGCCNTTGTGAAAATAATCATTGCCACAGATTCATTTAAAGGAAACTTAAGTTCTCCTGAGGTCGCGTCAATTGTTGAAGAAGGGNCTTTGCGCGCGCACAAAAAAGNCAAAGTGTACAAAATCCCACTGGCTGACGGAGGTGAGGGAACTGCCAAAGCCATTACAGAGGCGGCTGGAGGGAAGTTCGTTGAAGTGACTGTGAAAGGACCTTTGGGTAAAAAACAAAAAACAGCTTTTGGGCTTTTGGAAAAAGGCAGAGTCGCGGTTTTGGATATGGCAAGTGCTTCAGGAATTGAACTTGTAAAGCGTGAAGAGCTTAATCCCTTAAAGGCGTGTACGTTTGGAACAGGGGAACTTATTAAGGCTGCACTTGATTCCGGAGCAAAGGAACTTATCATAGGTATAGGTGGAAGCGCGACCAATGACGGTGGTCTTGGTATGATAAGCGCGCTTGGCTTTAAGGTGCTTGACGATAAAGGGAAACCGGTTGGCTTTGGCGGTGAAGCGCTGGCAAAAGTCGCTTCCATCGACTGTTCAAATGCCGACAAGAGATTAAAAAACGTTTCCATAAAAGTCGCCTGTGATGTGACAAATCCGCTTCTTGGCCCCAATGGTGCGTCAGCGATTTTTGGTCCGCAGAAAGGGGCGACTCCTGAGATGATAAAAACTCTTGACTCCGGGCTTTCAAAACTTGGGCAGGCATGGATAAAATCAGGGCTTGCAAAAGATGTGGAACAGCCGGGTGACGGAGCTGCCGGCGGAGTCGGTGCGGCTTTAAGGATTTGCTTTGGAGCGAAAATGGAATCCGGCGCAATGCTTGTCATGCGGTATGCCGGTTTTTTCAAGCAGCTTGAAAAAGGCGCAGACCTTGTTATCACCGGGGAAGGCAAAACTGACAGCCAAACAATGAAGTTGGGAAAGTTATGCTCAATTGTCGCAAGAGAGAGCAAAAAAGCAAAAGTTCCTGTGGCGCTGCTTTCAGGAGCATTAAGCGGGGATTCCGGTGAACTGTTTGAAATGTTTGATTACGCGGCTTCAATATCGTGCGGGGAAACAAGCCTTGAGGAAATGCTAAAAAACGGCGAGCGCAATTTGAGGTTTGCCGCGGAGAATCTTATCCGCGCTATTTTACTTGGAGGAAGATTTGCAAAATGATAGAACAAAACGAAGACAACAAAAGTTCGATTAACCGGATTCCTGCTGACTTAAATCCTGAAAATCTTTCCGGTATGAATGCGGCGCAGGCAAAGGAATATATTTTTGGTTTTGTCGCGACATTAAAAATGACTGAAAAGGAAATAACCGCGGCGGAAAGCGAAGCTGCCAAGTGGATGGAGCGGGCAAGGCTTGCGCGTGAACGTGGAGCGGCAGACCTTTTAACACACGCTGAACAGGAATTGCAGAAAGCAGCCGCGCGTCATGCGGCTTTGCAGGAAGAAGCGCGGCTGCTTAAAACGCAGATAGACTCCATGCGTCGGCAATTGCCAGGTCTTGCGGCGCGGGAACGTAGCGTAGACCCCGACATCCTTGAGCAGGAATTACTGTTGGCGCTGGGGCAGTCGCAAGATGAAGTTAAAGCTGACAAAGCGTTTAGAGAGCTGGAAAAAGAAAATGCCGCGGCGACAGCGCTTGAAGAACTTAAAGCGAAAATGAGAAAATAGGGGCTGGCGGTATCTAAAACCACACCTTGCCCAAATATGCTTTTAGCGATATGGTGAATTATGAAAGCCCCTGAAAGTAACGATTCCACACCTGAGCAGCAAAAGTCAACGTCCGGCAGTTCGCTTGTTCGGCATGGTTTTTCCCTATCGCTGCTTACGCTGGTTTCCCGAGTATTGGGGCTTGGGCGGGAAATGACAAAAGCCGCGTTTTTGGGNACAACCGCCCTTTCGGATGCTTTTTCTGTGGCGTTTATGATTCCAAATCTTTTCCGCCGCCTTTTTGCCGAAGGTTCAATCGCCGTTGCTTTTATCCCAACCTTCAAAGAATACCTTGCCGAACATTCAGGCGGTGAAGTAACAACCGAAGAAATAAAAGAATTTCTTTCTTGCCTTTTTACCTTCCTTACGTTCGTTGTTACAATCACGGTAACTGTGGGAATAATTCTTTCCCCTTTTTTGATCCG
>WQRS01000013.1 GCA_009786615.1 Treponema sp.
ACTGATGAACTGTGTTTTTGCAAATCTGCCAATGCGTTGACAATCGTCTCTTTAATTGTCTTTGCCGTAGCGTCCACATCAGCGTGTGCGCCGCCCGGGGCTTCTTTTATTACACCGTTAATCAAGTTGAAGGCAAGAAGATCCCCACTGGTGATACGCAGCATCGCCGCCGCGTCTTTTGCTTTGGTTGCATCACGCAAGAGAATTGACGCGCACCCTTCCGGGCTGATGACTGAATAAATGGCGTTTTCAAGCATATAGATTTTGTCACCCACGCAAATGCCAAGCGCACCGCCTGAGCCGCCTTCGCCGATGATGATGCANACAATNGGCGTTTTAAGCTGGCTGAACTCTTTTAAGTTGCGGGCNATTGCCTCGGCAATGCCGCGCTCCTCAGCGCCAAGCCCGGGATACGCCCCGGACGTGTCNACAAAAGTGATCACCGGCCGCTGAAACTTCTCAGCCTGTTTTGCCAGACGCAGCGCTTTGCGGTANCCTTCCGGATGCGCCATTCCGTGATTGCGCATAACGTTTTCTTTCAGNGTGCGCCCCTTCTGGTGGGCGATAACTGTCACAGGCTGACCGTTGAGGAACGCAAGCCCGCCGACAACAGCGGAATCATCGCCGAAACAGCGNTCGCCGTGAAGCTCCGTNAAATTGTCGAAAATGCGGTTGATGTAATCCAGCGAGTACGGGCGATCCGGATGGCGCGCAAGCTCCACCTGCTTCCANGTNAGTTCGGTTTTTGAAGAAGCCTGCACTTTTGTTTCAATCGCTTCAAACTCCTCAGGCACATCCAGCCCGGATTCGTCAAGAAGCTTCTTTAATTCGCTTAGTTTTTCCTGAATCAGTTCGGTATTCATTTTTGCTTTTCCTTCGCGCCGCTTGCGCTCGCAGATTGGTGAAAATCCAAAAGCCGCGAAATCAAGGCACGTTGCTCCTTGCGCGGGCTTATGATGTCCACAAAACCCTTTTGAAGCTGAAACTCCGAACGCTGAAACCCTTTGGGCAGACTTTGCCGTATCGTCCCCTCAATTACGCGGGGGCCGGCAAAACCGATGAGCGCGCCGGGTTCGGCAAGCGTTACGTCGGCAAGCATAGCAAACGAAGCGGTAACGCCGCCTGTTGTCGGGTCACACAATACGATAAAAAACGGTAAGCCTGCTTTGTCCAATTCGGCGGCGGCGCTGGAGGTTTTTGCCATCTGCATAAGCGAGAAAACTCCCTCCTGCATACGAGCACCGCCGGATGTCGCGTAAATTATCACCGGAAGTTTTTCCTCAACGCCCTTCAAGAGTGCGCGGCTGACTTTTTCGCCGACAACCGATCCCATTGATCCGCCCATGAACTTAAACGACATAAGCCCCAAAATAACGCCTTTGCCTTCGATTTTGCATGTTCCTGTGATAACCGCTTCTTTCATTTTGGCGCTGGCTTCCGCTTCGGAAAGTTTTTCCTCATATCCTGAAAGCTCAATCGGGTTAAGCGATCTAATTCCCGCGCAAAACTCCTTAAAACTCCCCGGATCTGCAAGATAGGCAACCCGATCACCGGGCTCCATGCGGTAATGATGTCCGCACGAAGGGCAAGTGTGCAGTGCCTTGGCGATTGCCTTTTCGTCCTGCGGAATTCCGCAGTCCGGGCAATTGCCTTTTTCTTTGTTAGACATTATCCAGCTCCTTCTCAATGCTTCCGTAGAACGCAGTCCCGAAATCGCCTGAGCCGAAAACTTTGTTGGCAACAATTTGCTGCTGATGCCTGACATTTGTTTTGATGCCTTCAATAACCAGCTCGCCGAGCGCCCTTTTCATTTTCTCTATCGCAAAATCACGGGATTCCCCATGCACAAGCAGTTTGGCGACCATTGAGTCATAATTCGGCGGAACCATGCAGCCTGTTGTCAGGAAGGTGTCAAAACGAACTCCGGGACCGCCTGGGATTTCCAGCCGTGTAATGCGGCCGGGCGTAAAGGCGTTGATGCGGCATTCGATTGCCCAACCTTTAAGAGGGATGGGGCCGCTGGGGATTTCCATGCCCTGCCCGGTGCAGCCGAGTATCTGCTGGCGGATGATGTCAATACCTGTTACCAGTTCAGTTACCGGATGCTCAATCTGAACGCGGGCGTTTACTTCCATGAAGTAAAAATCATCACCGTCTACCAAAAACTCTATCGTTCCCGCCCCCTGATATTTAAGGTCGCGGAACATTTTGGTCGCCCCTTCTCCCATGCGTTTGCGCATCTCATCGTTTACACCTGGCGAAGGCGCTTCTTCGATAAGCTTCTGGTGGTTTTTCTGTGTTGAGCAATCGCGCTCGCCCAAAATCGAAACGTTCCCCTGTCCGTCCGCCAAAATCTGAAGCTCAACGTGGCGTGGGTTCGGCAAATATCTTTCAATAAAAACCCTGCCATCGGCAAAGTTCGCTTCTGCCTCACGGCTTGCGATTGAAAGGTTTTCCGCCAAATCTTCGCGCTTGCGTACAATGCGCATACCCTTTCCGCCGCCGCCTGCAGCCGCTTTGATAATCACCGGAAAGCCGATTTTTTCAGCCCAGTCGATGGCAGACTGATCGTTGTTCACCGCGTCAGGTGTCCCGGGTGTTATGGGCAAGCCGAACTTTTCAGCCGTTGTGCGCGCAAGGACTTTGTCGCCCAAAAGCTCAATTGCCTCAGCGCCTGGCCCGATGAAGATAAGCCCGCTTTCGCGGACAAATGCGGCAAAACCTGCGTTTTCTGAAAGAAAGCCGACACCAGGGTGAATTGCCTCACAACCGGTATTACGCGCCGCCATGACAAGATTGCTCCTGGCAAGGTAACTTTGCGCTGACGGCGGCGGGCCGATGCAAACGGCTTGATCGGCAAGCCGTGTATGAAGGCTGTCCTTGTCGGCGGTGGAATAAACCGCCACAGTTTCTATGCCCATTTCCCTTGCTGTGCGTATTACGCGCACCGCGATATCGCCGCGGTTGGCAATAAGCAGGCGTTTGATTCCCTTTGAGGGTGAAGAATTTGATTTAGTTTTTTGTGNCACCGTACACTCCTANTGCCGTTTTACAGTGAACAGCGCTTGGCCGTACTCGACTAAATCTCCGCCGGATGCATGAACAGCAAGAATCTCACAATCAAATTCCGCTTCCAAATGGTTCATCATTTTCATCGCTTCAAGGATGCACAGCTTATCGCCTGCCTTGACTTTCGATCCGACCTTAACAAACGGCGGCGCATCAGGGCTTGCGGCAGGATAGTAAGTCGCCACGATGGGAGAGGTGATTTTTTCTCCGCCTGAAGCATCGTTTGACGCGGCGGCAGAAATACCTAAATGCACAGCGGAATCTGCCTGAGCCGCCGGGGCTGCGGGTGCGGCTTGGACGGGCGCTACCGTAACTTGATCTCTTCTTATCGACAAGCGATATGTCCCGTCAGTAAGATCAAGTTCTCCAATAGAACCGGCGGCAAACCTTTCAACAATCGAGAGAATTAGTTTTTCGTTCATCTTAATAAGCTCCTTCAAAATTGTATTACGTACACTTTATTATCTATATGATCACTTCTAACGGATTTACATCCGCTTCGTAGTCAACACCCGGAACTTCAAAGCCATGTACTTCCATGAAGTCGCTCCTGAAACCGGCTACATCCGCCAGTTCNGTAAGCGTTTGGTCAGTGGCTTTTTCCATTCGTGCAGCAGTTTCCTTTTGCACGTCCTCGCGCATTTCCCAGTCGTCAATGCGTATGCGGTTTTCGCTGTCGGTAAGCGTTTTGCCCGCATCGGCGACAGCTTCCGCTGTGTAAAGGCGATCTTTGTAAAGACGCACAATTTGTTCGATACAACCTTCGTGCAATCCCATTTCTTTCATTACCTTAAAAAGCGTTGAAACGTAAAACGGGATGATGGGAATTACCGCACTTGCGCGAGTCACCAATGCCTTGTTCACCGACACCCAGGCGCCTGCAATTGTGCCTGCGTGTTTTTTGTTTATTTCGCGGCAGGCGCGCTCCAGATCTTCTTTTGCCCTGCCTATGGTGCCGTTTTTGTAAATTGCCCACGACAATTCAGGGCCAAGATAGGTGTACGCAAGTGAACGGCTTGAAGTGGAAAGCACACCTTCTTTTGCAAGTGCGTCCATCCACAGTTCCCAGTCTTCGCCGCCCATAACTTTGATGGTTCCGGCGATTTCTTCTTCTGTGGCGGCTTCCGCACTTGACTCAAAAATAGTGGCGTTCATCATGTCAACGGTTTTGCCTGAAAAGCTCCTCCCGATGGGCTTAATCGCCGAACGGTGCGTAACGCCGGTTTTTGGATCAAGGCGCATGGGCGAGGCAAGGGAATAAATGACAAGGTCAACTTTTGCAGGAATTCCTGCGCGTTCGGCGGCCTTACGTATAGCCTGCACGGCTTTGGCGCGCGCCTCATCGGAAAACGCATCCGCATCAAACGTTTCTGCCACCAATCCCGCTTTCTCAGCTTGCTTGTCAAAAGCCGCGTTGTTATAAAAACCGGGCGTTCCGGGTTTTGATTCAGACGCCGCCCGCTCAAACGAAAGCCCGACAGTAGCCGCGCCGTAGCCGAAAGCCGCGGCAATTCGGCTTGCAAGTCCGTAACCGGAAGAACAGCCAATCACAAGTACAAGCTTTGGCACGCCTTCAGTGGCTTTCATATTCGCGCGCACGTAATCAATTTGCCTTTGCACCGATTTTGCGCAGCCTGCCGGATGGCTGTTCATACAAATATTGTTGCGAATCATTGGTTTTATGATCATTTTACACACTCCCTACCAAGCACATCCATTCGGCTTCCGCGGCGAGCTCTTCGCCGACAAATGCCTTGCCGGATTGCTTTATCATTTTTGGTGAAACACGAAGGTTTTGGATTTCCAGTCGCACTTCATCGCCGGGGCGAACCTGACGGCGAAACTTCACACTGTCAATAGTTGCAAGGAAAAACAGGGCATTATCGCCCATTACGCCACGTTTACGCAAGCCTGCGCCGCCTGCCTGTGCCATCGTCTCAACGAGAATTACGCCGGGCACAACCGGATACTCAGGAAAATGCCCTTTGAAAAAAAACTCTTTTTCGGTGAAAACGCGGCGGGCAACGATTTTTTCTTCGTCCGATAAAAGTATCTCATCAACAAACAGAAACGGATCTCTGTGCGGAATAAGCTTTTCAATCTCGCTCATATTGCCCTACCCTTCATATTTCCTTAGCGCCACAACGCCGTTGTGTCCGCCGAAACCAAGAGATGTGGAAATTGCGGCTTTTACTTCGCCAAACTGGGCTTTGTTGGGCACGTAATCCAAATCGCACTCAGGATCGGGATTGTCAAGGTTGATGGTCGGCGGGAAAAAGCCGTCGCGGATGGCGAGAATACAGGCGATTGCCTCAACAGCTCCTGCGGCGCCGACACAGTGTCCGGTCATGCTTTTGGTGCTTGAAACCTTTAACTTGCGGGCGTGATCCCCAAAGGCATGTTTGATCATCCGCGTTTCTGTGGGATCATTGATTTCCGTTGAAGTGCCGTGCGCGTTGTAATACTGAAAATCCTCAGGTTTCATTCCGGCATCTTCCATCGCAAGTTTTATCGCTGTTCCCCCGCCAACCCCCGAAGGATCAGGCGCGGTGATATGGTAGGCATCCGCACTTGCGCCGTAACCTGCAAGTTCAGCAATTATTTTCGCGCCGCGTTTTTTGCGTGTTCCTCGCTTTCAAGGATGAGAACGCCTGCGCCTTCGGAAATGACAAAGCCATCGCGGTCGGCATCGAATGGGCGGGAAGCTTTTTCAGGCTCATTGCAGCGTTTTGTGGAAAGCGCCTTGAGCATCTGAAAGCCGCCGACAGAAAACGGAATTATGCAGGATTCCGTACCTCCGGCGATAATCGCATCNCAGCGTCCGGCGCGGATGAGGTCGAGCGCCTGACCGAGTGCGTCAGTGCCNGAAGCGCAGGCTGTAACTTGAGTGAGAGCGGGGCCTTTTGTGCCGAACANCATGGAAATGTTTCCGGCCGCTTCGTTGGGNATCATCATGGGAACGGTAAGCGGGAGCATCCTCTTGGGGCCTGAGTCAAAGAGCTTTTTAAACGATTCGGCGACAACTTCAAAACCGCCGATGCCGTTGCCCATGACAATACCCGTTCTTTCAGGGTTGCTTTTTACCTGCCGCTTGCCTTCCGCGTCAGCTTCGCCCATAAGATTGGCGTCTTCAAGGGCTTGCGCGGTTGCCGCCACCGCAAACTGGGTAAAGCGGCACATTTTGCGGGCTTCTTTTTTGTCCATCCACTTGCTGGGATCAAAATCTTTGACTTCTCCGGCTATGGTAACGTCAAAACCTGTGGTGTCAAACGCGGTAATCGGTGCGACTCCGCTTTTTCCGGCTTTCAGGGAAGCGCAAAATTCTTCAACCGAAGTTCCAATCGATGAAATAATTCCCATTCCTGTGATAACAACTTTCTGTTTCATCTATAAATCTCCTCATATAAACATACCGCCGTCAACGGCGATCACTTGTCCTGTAATGTACGAAGCCCCATCAGATGCCAAAAANAACGCCAGCTCAGCGACATCTTCAGGCTGCCCCATTTTTTTAAGNGGAATGTGCTCAAGCATTTTTTCCCGCATTTGTTCAGGAATAACGTCTGTCATGTCCGAAACGATAAAACCCGGCGCGATGGCGTTTACTCTGACCCCGCGAGCGGCGGTTTCCTTCGCAAGGCTTTTGGTAAGGCCGACAAGCCCGGCCTTGCTTGCCGCGTAATTTATCTGACCGCCGTTGCCGTGAAGCCCGATAACGCTTGACATATTGACGATGGAACCGGCGCGGCGGCGAATCATGTCGCGCCCAACCGTGCGGGCAACCAAAAACGACGCGGTGAGGTTCACATCCAGCACTTTCTGGAAGTCTTCAAGGCTCATCCTGAACGCCAAATTGTCTTTGGTGATTCCCGCATTGTTTATGAGGATGTCAAAGCCGCCTGATTCTTTGATGAGACCTTCGATATGTCCTTCAAGCTCGCTTAAATTTCCCAAATCGGCGCTGCTCCAATGCAAACGCCCGCCTGCTTTTTCCTGGCGCTCTTTGAGATCGGCGGGTTCTTTTGTTCCCATGCCCCAAACTTCAGCGCCTTCGGCAAGAAAGGCTTCCGCAACCGCCTTGCCTATTCCNCGTGANGCGCCTGTTACAAGCGCTTTTTTTCCGCTTAATCTCATTTGTATTTACTCCAAAAACTTGTCGATGTCCGCNACGGTTCCGGCAAGATGGCAGGGCAATTCACTGCCNGTTTCCTTCCAAAGCCCTTGCAGAACTTTGCCCGGGCCAACTTCCAAAAGACAATCCATCCCGCCTGATGCCGCAATTGCCGCCTGCTCATCAACCCAGCGCACGGGGCTTGTGATGTGCTCAAGCGCCAGTTTTTTTGCTTCTTCGCCTGAGGCAACCTGCTTTCCTGAAACATTGGAAAAAAGCGGAATATTTGGGTCGTTAAACTTCACGCTGTCCAAAACCGCCTTAAACTGCTCGGCGGCTTTTGCCATGAGCGGCGTGTGAAACGGGCAATTAACTTGAAGGCGCATAAAACGCCGTGCGCCTGCGGCGGTGAAAAGCGCTTCGGCTTCGGCAAGTGCGGCGGAACTTCCGCCAACGACAGTTTGCTTAAGCGAGTTAATGTTCGCCGCGTATAAGTCCTGCAAAACGCCTGCGCCGCCTGATTTCCATTCGGCAATGAGCGCTTCCACTTTTGCCGGTTCAAGCCCCATAACAGCCGCCATGCCTGGTGCGGCACCGCCCTGGGCTTCCATTTCGTCAGCCACAGCCTGCATTGCCTTTCCGCGCCGGCTTATCAAACTAAGGCAATCTTCTGTATTGATAACACCTGAAATTGCAAGCGCGGCGTATTCTCCGGCGCTGAAACCGGCGCAGCCAACCGGCTTTATGCCTTTATCCGCCAAATAAACGGCAGCGGCAAGGCTGGTAAGCGCGATTGCAGGCTGGGCAACTTCGGTGCGTTTTAAGGCATCCGCTTCCAGTTCCAAAAGCGCTTTTGCGTCTTTGCCGTAAATATCAGAGGCGTTTTCAAAAAGCTGTTTTACCACCACGTTGCCTGAAGCCAAAAAGTCCAGCGCCATGCCCTGGTATTGAGCGCCTTGCCCCGGAAACAAAAAAAATGCTTTACCTGTTGCCATATAATCCTCACTGGTTTTGAATGACATAATTTCTTATTTTGTCATGTCAATAATACTGAATTCCCCGCGTTTGTCAATGGAGAATTCGTCCTTTTTGCTACCAAACTACAAGATTTGCACCGTAAGTCAAGCCGCCGCCAAAGCCCATAAAAATGATCAAGTCGCCGCGTTTTAGCTTTCCTTCGTGGTTAAGCTCATCAAGAGCGATGGGAATTGAGGCTGCCGAAGTGTTTGCGTACCTTTCGATGTTAAGACAAAATTTTTCTTCAGGGATTTTCAGCCGGCGCGCCGCCGCCTGAATTATGCGGGAATTCGCCTGATGCGGCACAATCCACGCTACATCGCTTGCGGCAATGCCTGATTTAGCAAGGATTTCCGCGACAGTGTCAGTTATCGCTTTCACCGCGAAGTTGTACACAGCCTGACCATTCATAGCGATATGCGGCGGGGCATCAATCACTTCACCTGTTTTGTACGGGCTTCGGCTTCCGCCGCGGCGACAAACAAGATGTTCAGCCCCCGATCCGTCGGCTTTGAGTATGGTTTTAAGTATTCCCCGCCTGCCTTCGCCTTCCTGCGTTGCGGCTGTTTTATCAAGCACCACTGCCCCCGCCCCATCTCCGAAAAGCACGCAGGTTCCCCTGTCGCTCCAGTCGGTAACGCGGGAAAGCACTTCCGCCCCGATAATTAAGGCGCGCTTGCGATCGCTGTCCATTGCAAGAAGACCGGCGGCTGTTTCAAGCCCGTAAACAAAGCCCGTGCAGCCGGCGACAATGTCCATCGCACTGGCATTTTTTGCGCCAAGTTTGTCCTGTACAATACACGCGGTGGATGGGATGGAAAAAAAGTCAGGGGAGGCGGTTGCCAGTATTATCACATCTACAGACAGCGCGGCCTCCGCCATTGCCGCATCGTCATCCGCATCAATGCCTGAAGCCATCGCAAGCGCCTTGCGCGCCGCTTCAAGGCCGAGATCGCTTGCGGCAATGTCGCTTGCGGCGATGTGCCGCGCACCGATGCCTGTGTGGGAACGAATCCATTCATCGCTGGTGTCAAGATTCATTTCTGCTGCAAGTTCGTCGTTGGTAACCCGTCGGGAAGGCACTGCGCGCCCTGTCCCGGTTATTTCAAATGCCATAAAATTCCTCGGTTGTTAAAGTTGACATAATAAGAATATTTGTCATATTAACAACTTTTTAACTTTTGTCAATATGGCACATCGTGCTTTTTCAGCTTCACCCTATATGGAGAGCTTCACAGTGAAAAAAGTTGCGAAAATGCGCCACATTGCAAAAATTAAACGGTTATCAACCGTACATAACAAACCCAAGAATAATATAGCCAATCGCGGCAATAAACGCGCCGATTAAGCCAAAAGGAATCTGTGTAATAGCATGGCGGAAGTTGTCGCATCCGGTCGCCGCTGATGTGAGTATGGTTGAGTCAGAGTAGAAGCAGGAATGGCTGCCGAACACACCCGCTGAAACAACCGCAGCGGCGGCAATGTACGGGTCAACGCCAAGACCAATCGCCACGGGAATCGCAATCGGCATGGCGATAACGTACATCCCCCAGCTGATGCCCATTATAAACTCGGTGAACACAAAAACCAGGAAAATCACCACAAACAGCATAGCCGGTGTAACGTTTCGTGTAGCAACATCAACGACATAATGCACAAAACCGATTTGCTCGCTCATGTCGGCAAACGAAAACGCAAGAACAACGAGCAAAATCGGCATAAGCATATTTTTTAAGCCGCGTAAAAGCTCATCCACAAAATCTATAGGTTTCATTCCCTGAAAAACGAAAAACACAAAACAAAAGCCAACTGTGGCTATAACGCCTTTTTGCATATCAAAGTCAAAGAAAATGGTTGCCGCCACTAAAACTATGACAGGAAGAAAAAAGTTGCGAAGTTTGGGGTTTTCAGGGGCTTTCATTTCCTCCTGACCTGAACGTATGTCGATGCGGCTGGAGCCTGCCGGAGCCAGCGGCCCGCCCTCCGCCACACGCTTAAACGCGCCGCGCATTGGCCCGAAAGTGGGAATCACACCGGCAACCACAAGCGTCAATACAAGTAGCGTTGCTATTGCGTAGAAGTTAAAAGGAATGAGTCTTGCGTACGTGAGAACCTGCTGCCCCGGCTCTCCCAGACCGTTGGCGACCAGAAGCCCGCCGATAAAAAGCGACCAAGTGGAAATGGGGTTCAAGACGCAAGCCGGCGCGGAAGTGGAGTCCACAACGTACGCGGTCATTTCACGCGGCGTGCGGTGCTTGTCGTTGACAGGAGTCATTGCCGAGCCTGACGCCAAAACGCTTAGGTAATCGTCTATGGAAAGCAAAAGCGAACAGAGCATTGTTGAAAAAAGCGTTGGTTTTGCGGTTTTTGCGATTCGCACGGCAAGGTTACCGAAAGCAAACCCGCCGCCGCTTTTTTCGATAAGCGCGACAACGCCGCCCATAAGCCCGCAGACTATGATAAGCCACGCCATGTGTTCGCTCATCAAGGTTTTTAAGACCATGTCGTTAAACGAAGCGAAAAAGCCGCCGCGGTGTCCAACTATTAGCCCAAGAAGTGTTCCCAGCGTCAACGCTTCGATAATGCGTTTTGTCATGAAAATATAGACAATCAAAAACAACGCCGGAAGCATTACCCAAAGCCCGAAATGCTCCGCTACCGCGGCAAAAACAGCGCTGCGCGCGCGATCCTCGATCGCATAATACACAGCGGCGGCAATTTGCTCACTCGCCGCATCCGCATTTTCTTCAAGCATTTGCGCCGTGACAGCGGCTGTCACTTCGTCGCGAACTTCTTCGCGCACGCTTGCGGCAACTTCTTCACGCAGCCCGCTTACATCAGGAACAACAATACCTACAATGGCAAAGGACAATACCAGAGCGACATACAACATGATATTGGTTTTTTTGTTTCCGGGAAAATTGAGTTTNCGCATATTTCCTCCACTTGTTGTGCGCTACATCGATGTAAAATTACTCAGCGAAGGTGCACATAAATTCTTTAAGGCANTGGAGTATAAGGAATTTAATAAATATTGTCAACAGACAGAATTTATTAGCACGGGAATCAATTTTGAAGTAATTTTTTTAGAAGACCTCTCGCAAAGAACGCAAAGGGATTTCGAGCTTATTAGATTTTCTGCCTAAATGATTAAACGCGCAACTTTCGAATTGCGGCTTCGCGCCCTCCGGGAATCTTGGCGCCCTGGCGAAATAAAATTCGAAAATTGATTTCCGTGATTTATTAGGTGTCCACCGGAAAAAGCGTTCCTATTACCGGCACTTGATAGCAGCGGCAATTCCCTGTAGGCTGAACAGATAATATAGATTAAAGTTTTTGAGGTGCTTTTATGGTAGACATCTTGCGCGAAACAATCCCTGTGCGGTACGGAAACGTTGATCGCAGTGACCGGCTGACCCTTGACTGCATATTCAGTCTTTTTCAGGAAGCGGCAATCAGCCATGCCGCCGACCTTGGCGTAGGCCGGGATGCCATGTCAAACAAGGGGCAGGGTTGGATTCTATCGCGCCTTTCACTTTTTGTTCATCGCCGCCCTCTTTACGAAGAAACTATTCAAGTTAGCACATGGCCAAGAAAGTGGGAAAAGCTTTTGGCTTTAAGGGATTACGAAATTCGGGATGCCCAAAATGCTGTCGTTGTGCGGGGGCGCGGGGGCTGGCTTGTTGTGGACATAGAAAAGCGCAGACCGTTAAGGGCGCAATCGGTCATGGAACCATTGCCGCCGAACGAAGGAACTGACGCGCTTCCGTCAGGGCCTGCAGGTCTTGGCGCGGCTGAAAATCTGGTCAAAAAAATGGAACGAACAGCTTTATA
>WQRS01000014.1 GCA_009786615.1 Treponema sp.
TAACCTGCCTCAGCGGTTTTAAGCGCGGTGTCGGCAAGACCCTTACGAGCGCCGTTGGTCGAAATGAAAAACTCAATAACAGAAAGCCCTTCTTTGAAGTTNGAGCGAATGGGCAGTTCGATAATGTCACCGGACGGTTTTGCCATAAGACCGCGCATCCCCGCAAGCTGNCGTATCTGGTTGCGGCTTCCGCGAGCGCCNGANTTCGCCATCATGTAGATGGAGTTAAATCCGTAGCGGTCTGCCTCAAGCGTTTTCATCATGATATTGGTGAGGTCTTCGTTTGTTTTCTGCCAAATGTCGATAACTTTCTGATAGCGTTCCTCTTCGGTTATCGCGCCTTTTTTACGCTCCTGCTGGATTTCCTCAACCGCTTTGTTCGCCTTTTCGATCATACCCGGTTTTTCTTTGGGAACGACAATATCGTCAACGCCGATGGTCGATCCGAAAAGTGTTGCGTATTTGTAGCCTGTCGCTTTTATAGCATCAAGCATTTTCACTGTAGTCCATGAGCCTTTTTTGGCGAATATGTTTTCGATAAGTGATCGCAGTTCCTTGTCTTTCAGTTCATAATTGATGAACGGAATTTCCGCAGGCATTTCCTCGTTAAACATAAGCCGCCCGGCCGTTGTTTCAATGAGCTTGTCGGAGGCAAGTTCGGCGGGTTTATCAAGCTTCTGCCACACAATCGATTTGGGCGTCTTCACTTTGATAACCGCTTCCCATTCAAGCGACTTCGCTTCCACCGCCATGTAGACTTCTTCCACCGACGAATAGCGCGGGGCGCTGCCTATAGACTTCGAGCAGGATGAGCAAGCCGTCCACGAGTCAAGTACGTCCTTGCCGCACTGCTCACAAATCAGCGTCTCTTCCTTCGCCGCCTTACCTTTGGGTTTTTGCTTGTCTGAACCGGGGCGTTTGGCGTTGGGCTTAACACGGGTCAGGTAGTTGATCCCAAGCACCATNTCCTGAGAGGGGAATACAATTGTTTTGCCGTTGGCGGGGTTCAAAAGATTTCGGGCGCTGAACATAAGNGTCCAGCACTCCATCTGCGCCGCCTGGGTGAGCGGCACGTGNACCGCCATCTGGTCGCCGTCAAAGTCGGCGTTAAACGCATGGCAGACAAGCGGCGGAAGGCGAATTGCCTTNCCTTCCACAAGCACCGGCTCAAAAGCCTGAATGCCCAAGCGGTGCAGTGTCGGCGCGCGGTTTAAAAGCACCGGATGCTCTTTCACAACCTCGTCCAAAATCGCAAATACCTCGGGTGTTTCCTGCTCGACAAGGAGTTTCGCCTTTTTAATGTTGTAAACAACGTCTTTATCGACAAGTTTTTTCATTATGAAGGGCTTAAAAAGCTCCAGCGCCATTTTGGTNGGAAGCCCGCATTGCCACATCTTNAGTTCCGGNCCNACAGTGATAACGCTGCGCCCCGAATAGTCAACGCGCTTNCCAAGCAGGTTCTGCCTGAAACGNCCCTGCTTTCCTTTAAGCATATCGCTTATGGATTTGAGCGGGCGGCTGGAAGCGCCTTTGACAACACGTTTTTTCTTGGAGTTGTCAAACAGCGCGTCAATCGCCTCCTGCAGCATTCGCTTTTCGTTGCGGATAATGATGTCAGGCGCATTGAGCACTTGCAGGCGTTTGAGGCGGTTGTTGCGGTTGATTGCCCTGCGGTACANGTCGTTTAAGTCGCTGGTGGCAAAACGCCCGCCGTCAAGCTGCACCATAGGGCGCAGTTCCGGCGGAATGACAGGGATCGTGTCCAAAATCATCCATTCGGGGCGGTTTTTGGAATTCCTGAAATTCTCAACGATGTCGATGCGCTTTAACAATCGTTTNTCGCTTTTTGCGCCCTTTTCGATCATCTTCGCGCGCAATTCGGATGCCATTTCNTCAAGGTCGATATTCTCAAGCAGTGTGCGGATTGCCTCCGCNCCCATGCCGGCGGTAAAGCCCCCNGAATGCCGCTCCTGCGCTTCGGTGTATTCTTCTTCGGTGAGCANCTGCATTTTTTTCAGGTCAGTNTCGCCCGCCTCAATGACAACGTACTTTTCGTANTACAACACCGAACGNAGCGCCGTCATCGGCAAGTCAAGGAGAAGCCCCATGCGGCTGGGCACGGAGCGGTAATACCATATATGCGAAACAGGGGCGGCAAGCTCGATATGCCCCATCCGCTCGCGGCGCACCTTAAAGTGCGTTACTTCAACGCCGCAGCGGTCNCAGATNACACCCTTGTAACGCACGGACTTAAACTTGCCGCAATAACACTCCCACTCTTTGGTCGTGCCGAAAATACGCTCGCAGAAAAGCCCGTCTTTTTCAGGCCGCAAGGTGCGGTAGTTAATCGTTTCAGGCTTCTTGACTTCCCCATACGACCACGCTCGAATCATGTCCGGCGAAGCCAGACGTATCATAATCGAATCGAAATCTTGAATATCCCTCATTTATTTTCCCTCGTTAAAATTCGAACCGCTTTTGGTTATGATATCCTCATCACGCTCTGTGAGTGGGATCTGTTTGTTCTTGTTGTCGTAAATCGTAAAGTCAAGCGCAAGCCCTCGCAGTTCCTGTACCAAAACGTTAAACGATTCAGGAATGCCTGCCGATGTGAACGGCTCGCCTTTAACAATCGCCTCATAAATCTTTGAGCGTCCGGTCATGTCGTCTGACTTAATCGTAAGGAGCTCCTGCAGCGTGTGCGCCGCCCCGTACGCTTCAAGCGCCCAAACTTCCATTTCGCCAAGGCGCTGCCCGCCGAACTGCGCCTTTCCACCCAGCGGCTGCTGCGTAACAAGTGAGTAAGGTCCGGTNGATCGNGCGTGCATTTTATCATCCACAAGGTGATGCAGTTTGAGAAAGTAAATAATGCCGCAGAAAATNGGATTNATAAACGGTTCGCCCGTTTTGCCGTCCCGAAGTATTGCCTTGCTTGTCACAGGAAGACCCGCTTCTTTCAGCTTTTCTTCAATCTGTTCNGTCGGCGGTGACTGGAAAACTGGCACTGAATACCATTCGTCCAAAGTCGATCCCGCCCAGCCAAGTTCGGTTTCCAAAAGCTGCCCNATGTTCATACGGGAAGGAACCCCCAANGGCGTAAGGCAGAGGTCAAGCGGCGTTCCGTCTTCCATATANGGCATATCCTCTTCGGGAAGAATGCGGGCGACAACACCTTTGTTCCCGTGCCGTCCCGCCATTTTATCGCCNTCGCGAAGCTTACGTTTGGTGGCGATAAGAATTTTCACAACCTCATCCACTCCGGGGTTAAGATCATCCCCTTCCTGCCGCCTGAGGCGCTGGATGTCAATAATCGTTCCTTCAATGCCGTGCGGCACACGCAAAGACGAATCCCGCACTTCCTTCGCCTTTTCGCCGAAGATGGAGTTCAACAGTTTGAATTCCGGCGTTGTTTCCGTTTCGCTTTTCGGTGTTACCTTGCCGACAAGAATGTCACCGGATCGAACTTTTGCGCCGACCCGAATAATCCCTTCCCCGTCCAGATTGTCAAGGCTTTTTTCGGTGGTGTTAGGCACATCGCGGGTGATTTTTTCTGTCCCAAGCTTAGTTTCGCGTACTTCGGTCAAAAACTCTTTGATATGAATCGAAGTGAACATATCATCTTTGACCACCCGCTGTGAAATGAGGATGGAGTCTTCGTAGTTGTAGCCATTCCACGGCATAAAACCGACAAGAATGTTCCGCCCCAGCGCCAATTCCCCGTCTTTGGTAGCCGGGCCGTCGGCGATAACTTGCCCCGAGGCAATTTTATCGCCCAGTTTCACAATCGGGCGCTGGTTGTAACAAGTATCCTGATTGGTGCGCTGGAACTTCACAAGACGATAAACGTCAAGACCGTCATCGTTAGTCAGACCGGGAATGCTCTTTTGGGAATCTTCCGCCTGAATGAGAATCTCCTGCGAAGTAACCCGCACCACCGTACCCGCTCTGCGCACTTTGCAGAGAACGCCCGAATCGTAGGCGCACTTGCTTTCCATCCCCGTGCCAACCCTCGGCGGATCGGGAAACACCAATGGCACAGCCTGCCGCTGCATATTCGATCCCATGAGCGCACGGTTAGCATCGTCGTGTTCCAAAAACGGAATAAGTGAAGCGGAAACCGAAATTATCTGTTTGGGCGATACGTCCATGTATTCGATTTCGTTGGGCGCGCGCGTGGTGTAATCACCCTGACGCCGGCAGGAAACCTGATCATCCGCAAAACTGCCGTTGGTGTTAAGTTTTGCCGAAGCCTGCGCGATATAGTAGCGATCCTCATCTATCGCCGACAGATATTCAATTTCCTTTGACGCAATGCCTTTAACAACCCTGCGGTAAGGGGCTTCCAAAAAGCCGTACTCGTTGACGCGCGTGTAATTGGCAAGCGAGACGATAAGCCCGATGTTCGGACCTTCAGGTGTTTCAATCGGACACATCCGCCCATAGTGGGTGTAGTGTACGTCCCTGACCTCAAAGCCCGCCCGGTCGCGGGAAAGCCCGCCGGGGCCAAGCGCGTTAAGGCGGCGCTTGTGGGTGAGTTCGGCAAGCGGATTAACCTGATCCATAAACTGCGAAAGCTGGCTTGAACCGAAAAATTCCTTAATCGCCGCCACGACAGGCTTTATCGATATTAAGTCCTGCGGCTTAATCGTGTCAGTTTCTTTAAGGCTCATGCGTTCCTTAGCAATGCGCTCCATGCGGCTGAACGAAGTTTTGATGGCGCTTGCCATAAGTTCGCCAACAGAACGGATTCGGCGGTTGCCAAGATGGTCGATGTCGTCAATTCGTTCAGCCTCGATAAACACATTGATAAGAAACTTCATCGTTGCGATGATATCCTGCTTGGTAAGAGTATGGTCATCCAGCGGCGGATTGTGGGCGAACTTTTTGTTGAGTTTGTAGCGCCCTACCTTGCCCAAATCGTAACGTCGGGCTGAAAAGAACATCGAGTTAATGTCCTTCTCCGCCGCTTCAACCGTNATCGATTCCCCNGACATCAAAACCGCATAAACTGTGGAAAGCGCTTCCTCTTTGGAAGGCTCATCGCGCCCCGGATCGTCTTTNACAAACTTGATTTCTTCCCGCTCAAAGCAGTTTAAAAGCATATCAGAGTCAAGGGAAAGATTTGATGACTTTTCGTTCTTCGGGTCTTCCCTATCGACATACTTGATAACTTCAACCGTTTTCACGCCGTTTGCCAAAAGCTCATCCACATCATGCGGGTGAAGCTTATCGCCTGCNCGGTAAAGTTTGCGCTGTCCGTGCGTTCCGTCCTCTTCGGTTTTGGTCGCGTCCTTCACCCAAACCGCCGTTGCAAGCACATGACCGAAAAACTTCTCACGAGTTTCCGCATCATCTTTAACTTTGAGCGTTTGTGTCTTGTAAAATGCCTTTATAATGTCCTCGCGGCTCTCAAAACCGAGTGCGCGAAGGAAAATTGTCCCCAGAATCCGCTTTTTACGGTCGATTTTTGCAAAAATGAGCTCTTTTTTGGTGTCAATTTCAAATTCCAGCCACGAACCCCGGTACGGAATGATTCTGGAAGAGTAATTTCCCTTTTCGTGCGAGAAAATAACACCGGGCGAGCGGTGAATTTGGGAAACNACAACCCGTTCCGCACCGTTTATGATAAACGTTCCCCGCTCAGTCATTATGGGAATGTCGCCCATGTAGATATCTTTCTGCCGGATTTCACCGGTTTGCTGAAAGATTAAGTTTATGCGCGCCTTCANCGGCACTGCATAAGTAAGCCCCTTCTGTTTGCANTCATATTCGTTAAACTTTATGCCGTCTTCATCCAGCGTATAATACTCATATTCAAGCACCATGTCTCCATTGGAGCTTTCGATGGGAAACGTCGAGCGAAAAACTTCTTCAAGCCCTTGCAAAAGGGGATTTTCGGATTTCGCCACTTTTTCCCGCTGAAGGAAACGCTCATAGGAGCTAAGTTGAATATCGATAAGGTCAGGGAGTTCCATAACATCCTGAATACCCTTCCCGATATATGTNCTTTTGGAGCTGGTCTTTGCCTTTGCCATTCCTTCCTCCCTAACAGCATTTCCCTCATCAACGCGAGGGGGATAAATTCACATAAGGGCTCCTGAAAACAGGCGCCCTTCACCCAAGCCGGAAGCTTGAATGATTAAGAGAAATTAAACTGTCTTGCAGGTTTCCGNTANNGGAANCCTGCACAAATTGTTTACTGAATTTCAACCGTACCGCCGGCGGCAGTGATTTGTTCCTTAATTTTTGCGGCATCTTCTTTTGAAACGCCTTCTTTAAGCGGCTTGGGCGCGCCTTCAACGAGGTCTTTGGCTTCTTTAAGCCCAAGCCCGGTAACTGCCCTAACCTCTTTGATAACCGCAATTTTTTTGGCATCGTCAAAGGCTTTTAAGATTACGTTGAACTCAGTCTGCTCTTCCGCTGCCGCTGCTGCGGGGGCAGCACCTCCGGCACCAACTGCGGCGACCGCTACGGGAGCGGCGGCAGAAACGCCGAATTTCTCTTCCATTGCCTTTACCAGTTCGGAAACTTCCAAAACGGTCATGGAAGCAATCGCTTCCAAAATCTCTTCTTTTGTGGCTGCCATATTATCTTCTCCTAAAAAACGGATTGTCGCTTCATACGAAGCGCACTAAAACTTTAAGCCGACAGGTTTGGCAGTATCGCGGTTTTATTTGCGCAATCTTCGCGCAAATAAAACCGCATTGAAGCCTGAAGGCTTGAATACCGGTTAGTTCCCCGCCTTTTGGTCGGCAACGGCTTTCACCGTGCGCACGATCCTTGAGGGAATATCGTTGAGCGCCGCNGCAAGGTTTCTGGCGGGGGCGTTCATAACGGACATGAGCATGGANATGAGTTCCAGTCTGGAAGGAAGCTTGGAAAANGCTTCCATCTGCTGGGCATCGTANACATCGCTCCCNACAAGCCCGCCTTTAATCTTTAAGACGGACGCTTCTTTGGTGAAATCGAACANAACTTTGGCGACCTCGTTGACATCCTTGGGCGCAATCGCAATTGCCGTGGGNCCTTTGAGGTAAGCNGACACGCTTTCCGGAGCCGAAAGCTGCTGGAAAGCAAGGCGGGCAAAGTTGTTTTTNACAACTTTGTAATGNGCNCCTTTACCTGCAAGCTGTTTTCGNAGATTAGTGATCTGCTCCACAGTAAGTCCGCGGTAGTCTGTAAAGACAAAATCCTGCGATTCAGAAAAGGCATCTTTTGCTTCGCCTATCGCCTGAACTTTCGCTTCCTGTATTTTTTTCGCAACTATTGCCATATTTACACCTCATCCTTAATGGAGACCCATACGCCAGGCCCCATAGTGGAAGCCACCGACACGGTTCTGATAAACTCACCCTTAGCGTCTGACGGCCGTTTACGTTTGATTTCAGAAACAACGGTTTTGACGTTTTCAGCGATCTTATCAGCATCCATTGAACATTTGCCGACCGCCAAGTGAACTACGCCGGTTTTATCCGCCCTAAACTCTGTCCGTCCCTTTTTCAGTTCAGCCAGAGCGCTTTTTAGGTCAAACGTAACCGTGCCGGTTTTTGGATTGGGCATAAGCCCTTTGCGTCCAAGCACCATACCGAGCTTACCGACATCTTTCATCATGTCAGGTGTTGCCACTGCCACATCAAAATCTGTCCAGCCGCCTTTGACTTTTTCAATTAAGTCATCCGCCCCGACAAAAGTGGCACCGGCATCCTGGGCTTCTTTTTCCTTTTCAGGCTTGCAGAATACCAAAACCCGTTTTTCGCCGCGAAACTGATTAGGAAGCACAACCGTGTCCCTCACAGACTGGCTTTTTTTCAAGTTTACCTTCACCGAAAGGTCAACAGTCTCGTCAAACTTCGCAAAGGCAATTGATTTAACTAAACTCACCGCTTCGCCCAAATCAAAAGAAGCGGCGGGATCATATTTTTTCAGGGCTTCCCTGTATTTTTTTCCGCGCTTCATTTTTCCACCTCTACACCCATAGAACGGGCGGTTCCTGCGATAATGAGCATCGCCCCTTCCACATCGTTTGCCGACAAGTCAGGCATTTTGAGCTTGGCAATTTCCTCGCACTTGGCTCTGGGCAGTTTGCCAACCTTGACTTTGTGCGGCTCAGCCGATCCCTTCTCAAGCCCCATCGCCTTTTTTATAAGTACCGCGGCGGGCGGAGTTTTGAGGATGAATGTGAACGATTTGTCCGCATAAACGGTGATGACCACAGGGATTATCAGCCCAACCTCCATTGACTTTGTCCGGTCATTAAACTGCTGGACAAATTGGGGGGCGCTGACGCCGTGAGGTCCCAGCGCAGGGCCAACAGGCGGGGCAGGAGTCGCCTTTCCCGCGGGGCACTGCAGCTTGATAATGGCAGTAATTTTTTTCTTTGCCACTTAAAACTCCTTCGTGGTATTAACGGGGGAAATCCCCTCCCACAATATTCAAAAACGGACGCTTTTACGTCCGCTTATACTTTCTCTACTTGCAAAAGGTCAACTTCCACAGGNGTATTNCGCCCGAAGATGCCAACCATAACTTTAAGCTTATTTTTCTCCACATTAACTTCTTCAATAGTGCCTGTGAAAGACTCAAACGGCCCATCGATAATTTTCACCTGTTCGCCGGGATTAAACGACTGGCGGGTACGCACCGGGCGCTCCCCTTTCATTTCACCTGACTTCTGCAAAATACTGCGCGCCTCGTCCCCCAAAAGCGGGCTCGGCTTNTTGTTCGCAGGNGTTCCCACAAACCCNGTGACACCTTGAATTTTTTTGATTTTGGAGCACACTAGNTTCCAGCCCTGCTCCTCGTTGGGNAAATCAAGCTCTATAAGGATATAACCNGGCAGAAACTTCCTGGTCTGGGTGCGTTTTTTTCCTTCGCGGACTTCAACGACCTCTTCTTTGGGAACCTTCACGTCACGGACAACTTCCTTGTCGAGCTCCCCCGCGCCGGTCATCATGCGAATTGATTTCTCTATTTTGTCCTCATACCCTGAATACGTTTGGAGAACATACCAGCCCGTAGCCATAACAATCCTTTTTTCGATTAAAATATCGTCTGCACGCCCAAAAGCAACAGTATATCCACCAAACCCAGAAGGGCTGCAATTATCATGGTGGAAATTATAACCACTTTGACAGAGCTAACTACGCTGTCCCGGCTTGGCCAAATAACCTTGCGAAGTTCGGCGTGCGATTCTTTTACGAACTGAACAATCTTTCGCATAATATCCTCATCATATCATCACAACAGGCTTATGTAAAGCCTCCGAGCCTATACTGCTCTCAGGCGCAGCAGGCTTCGAACCCGCGACCTGCGGTTTTGGAGACCGCCGCTCTACCAGCTGAGCTATACGCCTATAAACCGGCTGTGCGCCGCAAGACGCTGCAACCGGAACAATTCACTTTATTTTTGTCTCTTTGTGAAGCGTGTGCTTTCTTTCAAAGGGACAATACTTTTTGAACTCAAGCTTTTCTTGAATGTTCCGTCTATTCTTGCTGGTGGTGTAGTTCTTCTGCTTGCAGTCACCGCACTGAAGGGCGATCAGCTCTACCACATGTTTTTTACTCGCCATGTCAAACTCCTATCAATATTACCATTGGTAAAAACCCAGCCCTAGATCAGACAAGCGAAGCGCCGCTGACTTGCAGGTCGCCTTTCTGTTGTGCCTGTGCCACAGAAAGAACCCAGCCCTCGATCAGAATTGAACTGATGACCTTATCCTTACCATGGATATGCTCTGCCAACTGAGCTACAAGGGCGTGAAACTTATAAAACATCGCGAAAAATATCCCCGGTGTCGAAAAACACCATACCATTTGACGGAATTTGTGTCAATAGGGTGCATTCAAAAACATTCCAAAACACCAAAGAATAGAGAGCCTAATCAGGAAGGCTGGCATTTTCACCTGCTATGGGGAATTATGCGCTTTTCGCTTCCAAACGCTGTATCTCCGCCAATTGTTCAGCCAAATCTTTTTTTGCTTTTCGTATTTCAAAATCAGCCTGTATGCCGATCCAAAACTCCACGCTGTTACCAAAATATTTGGATAGCCGCAATGCGGTATCAACCGTGATTCGCCTTTTCCCCTTTAGTATTTCAGAAACTCGCGTTGCTGAAATTTTTATATCCTTCGCCAGTTTATAGGCACTTATACCCATAGGGATAAGGAATTCTTCTTCAAGTATTTCGCCCGGTAATATTGGTTTAATACCCGCCATATATCCTCCTAATGATAGTCTACAATCTCAATGCCATAGGCATTGTTGTTTTTCCAAGCAAAACAAATACGCCATTGGTCGTTTATTCTAATGGAATACTGCCCTTCTCTATCACCGTGTAATTGCTCAAGTTTGTTCCCCGGCGGTATCTTCAAATCTTCCAAAGAAACAGCATGATGTATCATAATCATCTTTCGCAGTGCCACACGCTGAATGTCATGCGGCAATTTTTTGGAAAACTGCTCATTGTATACCGATTCTGTCTCTTTATCTTTGAATGACAGTATCACAATACAATAGTATCGCAATACGTTATTATTGTCAAGATGTTCTTCTTTTTTTTGGCGCTGGTATCAACGCTGTCCTCCCCCAAATCCGCTTCTTGGCAACATCTTCCAAAATAGTCTAACATCCACAAATGCACCTGTCTAATATAATCATCGTTCTTTCCCGCCCAAGCGAGCCCGGAAACACAGGCGCTGTATGCCGGGTTATGAAAAACTTGCGCCTTTCCCGTTTGCGGCTTGCAAAACCAGAGTTCAACTTTGAAAAAAGCGATACGGTCATTCGCGCAAGAGCCGTTCATGCTGCTGATGTTTGGGAAAGTGCTGAAACTTTCAGCTCGCTGTCTGAAGCAGTTGCCAACTGCGCGATTGTAATCGGCACAACACAGCGCAGAGGACAGCGCCGCAAACAGACAATGACGCCTGAGGAATCGTACATATGCATTGACAACACAGCATATAAGGTGTATAATAGTACAGCTATGAGCGGTAAAGATTGTGTCAAGCTGCTAAAAAAGCATGGGTGGGTGCTTGAACGTGTCCGAGGGTCACACCACATCATGCTTAAAAACGGCATAGCCATTCCGGTGCCGGTACACGGTAGTGTTGACCTTGCGCCCGGTACGCTCAACTCTATATTGAAGAAGGCAGGCCTAAAATGAGAACTACTATTGCGTGTAAAATAACGTACTCCGATACTGATAAATGCTGGTATGTTGAAGCGCCCGGCTTTTATGATGGCATTTTGACTGACGGCGCTAGTTTGGATCATGCGAAGGAGATGGCATCTGAGGCTGTTTCTGGACTTATTGAAACTTTTCTTGAACATAATATCCCTTTCTCTATCCCGCCTGAAAACTATAACCCCGATTATTACGCTATCCGGCTTGAGCCCGGCTTGTCTTTTGCGCTCTGGCTACGCAACCAACGTAAAGCACGCAACATGAGCCTTGCCGATGTTGCCGAAAAGATGGGCATTAAATACCAAGTCTATCAAAAGCTTGAAAACCCCAGAAAAACGAATCCAACCCTGAAAACCCTTTGCAAAATAGAGCGGATATTCGGTGAACAATTATTGAGCCTGTAAGATCGATGAAGCTGTCCTCACCCAATTCTGCTTCTTGGCAACATCTTCCAAAATAGTCTACCATCCACAAATGCACCTGTCTGATATAATCATCGTTCTTTCCCGCCCAAGCGAGCCCGGAAACACAGGCGCTGTGTGCCGGGTTATGAAAAACTTGCGCCTTTCCCGTTTGCGGCTTGCAAAACCAGAGTTCAACTTTGAAAAAAGCGATACGGTCATTCGCGCAAGAGCCGTTCA
>WQRS01000015.1 GCA_009786615.1 Treponema sp.
CACTGGGAAGCCCGCATCGACTACCTGTACAACGAAGGCAGCTTCACTGTGGATACCGAACGTGCGTGGGGAATATGGAATGAGTTTCAGGAAATTATCCTTGAGTACATGCCGGTGATTTACCTTATAAGACCGCGCAGTTTCTTTGCACTTAACAACCGCTGGGATTTTACGAACTTTTTCTTTGACAACATCAACGGCGCTGAAACTTCCTATTTATTTTTGCGGCAGGATTAGTTTTAATTACATTAATCATAAAGAAAAATTTGACAAAAATTATCAGCCATTATAAAATCTTCACTTAAGCGGGGTAATATTGATCCCTATATTATTAATTGAGAGAGGTGGCATTTATGAGTAAAATCGTTTTGATCGGTGCAAACCACGCCGGCACAGCGGCGGCAAACACGATTCTGGACAATTATCCGGGAAACGAAGTCGTTATCTTTGACAAGAACGACAACATCAGCTATCTTGGCTGCGGCACTGCTTTGTATGTAGGAAAGCAGATACCGGAGACCAAGAACCTTTTTTATTCCTCAAACAAAATTTTGGAAGACAAAGGCGCGAAGGTTTACATGCAGACGGTTGTCTATGAGGTAGATTTTGACAAAAAAGTTGTCAAAGCTAAAACAAAAGACGGCGAAGTTATCGAAGCATCCTATGACAAACTCATTTTTGCAACCGGATCGAGGGCAATCACCCCGAATATACCGGGAACTGACCTTGAAGGTGTTCATTATGTGAAGCTTTTTCAAGATGGTCTTAAAATTGACGAAGAGCTCAACAACCCCGATGTCAAAGCGGTTGCCACCATAGGGGCAGGTTACATTGGCGTTGAAATTGCTGAAGCAGTCCAGCTTCGCGGCAGAACATCCTTGCTTTTTGAAGCGGCGGCTACCTGCCTTCCAGGATACTTCGACAAATCTTTCACAGAAAACATGGACAAAGTGATGGCCGATAAGGGCATAAAGCTCCATTACAGCGAAATGCTTAAAGAGATTAAATCCTCAAACGGCAAACGGGTTACGTCAATCGTAACGGACAAAGGCGAATACGCTGTTGACGCGGTGATTTTGTCCATTGGGTTTATCCCTAACTCCGAAATTGCCGCCGGCAAACTGAAACTCGGTGTAAAAAACGCATTTTTGGTAAACACAAATCAGGAAACCTCTATACCGGGTGTGTATGCCATTGGCGACTGCGCGACAGTTTTGAACAACGCGACAGGAAAACCTGATCACATTGCTTTGGCGACAAACGCCGTGCGTGCAGGCATTGTTGCCGGTCACAACGTGTGCGGCACAGGCATTCAGTCTCAAGGCGTGCAGGGCTCCAACGGTATTCAGATTTATGACTACAAAATGTGGAGCACCGGCTTGTGTTCAGAAAAAGCAAAAGCCGCGGGTTTTGATGTAGCGCACGTGGATGTTAAGGACACCCAAAAACTGGCGTTTATGGCAGGGCCAAACGAAGATGTGCAATTGCGCATTATTTATGACGCGAAAAGCCGCAAAATCATTGGAACGCAGATGGCTTCTTACCGCGATGTGTCTATGGGGCTGCATATGTTCAGTCTCGCCATTGCCAAAGGCTTCACTATCAATGAGCTTCCGCTTCTTGATATTTTCTTCATGCCGCACTTCAACAAGCCGTTTAACTACATCACTGTGGCAGGCTTAACCGCAAAGTAGACCATTAATTTGTTGCCCGCTTTAACCGGTCATTGATTGCAACACCAAGGCCGGTTAAGGGGGCTTCCTCGGCGCGTATAATGTCAAGACCAAGTCCGTCCAGTTCGTGAAGCATTTCAAAAAGGTTCGCCGCAGCTTCGTTCAGGTTCCCGCTTGCCGATAAAACCCGTGTTCTCCCCGCCGCNTCAGAATCGGTGTTTGCGGTTTCCGGCTTTGAAAAGTAAAGCCGTCCCTCGCCTTTGGCGCAGGGAAGCGCCGCCAANTCTTCGCGGCGGTAAAGGGCAAGGCGGGTGCGCGGGGCGTAATGGCTTTTAAGCTGCCCNGGCGATACAGGCATTTCTCCTCCATCNTCTGCGCCCACAGAAACGCCGAAGGAAAACTCAACCGGCCCGATTAAAGCCTCAATTGTTTCNTGAGGNGTTCCGCCGGGTCGGAGCAGGCGCGGCGGGTTTGAGGAAATGTCAAGCACTGTCGATTCCACGCCAACCATCGTTTTNCCGCCGTCAATGATGTAGTCAACTTTTTCGCCTAAAAGTGCTTTTACGTGTTCGGCGTGCGTGGGCGAAAGGCAGCCGAAGGGATTGGCGCTTGGAGCAGCNACCGCCCCTGATGAAAGGCGGATGAGTTTTTGCGCCGTTTCGTGCGAGGGAAAGCGCACCGCCGTTGTGGGAAGCCCNGAAGTTGCAAGATCAGGCACTTCGGTNCGTTTGGGGAGAATCAGGGTAAGCGGGCCGGGCCAAAGCTCGCGTGAAAGAATGGTAAGCCGCTCTTTTGCGGCGCCGTCTAAAGCCGCGACATCGGTTATGCGGGAAAGCACCGCAATATCGGCTATGTGAATGATGAGCGGGTCAAAACGGGGGCGGTTTTTTGCCTCAAACACTTTGGCAAGCGCGAGTGAGTTAAACGCATCCGCGCCCAGGCCGTAGACAGTTTCGGTGGGGAAGGCAACGAGAAAACCTTGTAACAAGGCAACCGCCGCCTTTTTTATATCCGCGTCAGATGTAGATAATAGCTGCATTCTTAACGATACCGTTAATTGTGAAGGCAGACAAGAGGTTCTGTTCAATCTGTATCATCACATAATCCTGAAACGCCGGCGGCAGATCATTAAAAAGGCTGGGAAGGCGCTTGAGCTTTTCTGATAGGGTGTCAAAAAACTTCCGGTTTTCCGGAGGTTTTTTTACGTCACGGCACTTGCCTACGCGCCGGTTGTGGGTTGGGTTCGCTGTTTCTACCTGTCAGCCGCACCGCTGTTTGCTTTCTTTGCCAAAATCCCGTATATTATAAGCAAGGAGCAAGCAATGGCTGAACGCACCATGAATAACATTCCTACAGACGACCCGCTCAGGGCAATCATTGAGGAAGTCTGGGCAAACCTGCGCGAAGTTTCTGTTAACCAAAAGGAAACCGGCAGGAAAATCCAGGAAGTCTCTGAAAGCCAGAAGGAAACCGACAGGCAAATGAAGCAGTTATTCAGGGAGACCGACATGAAGTTTAAGGAAACTGCCGAAAGCCAGAAAGAAACTGCCGAACAAATAAAGGAAACCAACAGAAGGTTCGGTGACCTGACCAACCGTTTCGGTGAACTGGCTGAACATTTAGTTGTTCCCGGCATCAAGGAGAAATTCAACGCTCTGAATTTTAATTTCACTGACACCTTTGAAAACGCGCAAATTGCCGGAACTTCGCGCAACCGTTCTGCGGAGGTTGATATACTGCTGGAAAGCCTGGATACGGTAATGGTGGTGGAAGTAAAATCAAAGCCGACCGAAGAAGATGTAGCGAAACATATTAACCGGATGGACGTTTTACGCCGCCGCGCCGATGACCGCAAGGATACGCGCACCTATCTTGGGGCGATTGCCGGAGCTATAATGCCGCAAAAGGTGCGGAACTGCATTGTCCAGAATGGTTTTTACGCTATAGAGCAAAGCGGGGACACGATGATGATAAATGTCCCTGGTGACTTTAAGCCACGGCAGTGGTAGCTTGTTAGGGAAGCGCGATTGCGCGTGACCGGGTATGTTAAGGAAACATTTTGCCGTTCCAGCCAACACAACACGCGCATTGATTTATTTTTAACCGCCTGCTAGACTTGCCGTATAATGAACTCTGAAAAAACCAAAACGCATGAACGTTTGCCCGCTGATTTTATCTCGGCGCAGACAGCGGAAAGGGCGGGTGTTATCGAAGTGCGGCTGGGCGCTGCCGCTCCGGTCGCTTCCTCTGAAAGCGTCGCCTTTGCGTGGCCTTCTTCTTCGCCCATTTCCTCACTCGTTTACGATTCCCGCGAAGTGTCCAGCGGCGCTGTTTACTTCGCTTTGCCAGGGCTTCATGTCGATGGGCACGATTACATTGGTGATGCGGTAAAACGCGGGGCTGCGGCTGTTGTCCACCAAAAAGAACTTGGCGAATACCTTGACGGCGTATTGTACATACGTGTAAAAGATTCCCGCTTTGCGATGTCGCCGCTTTCGGCGGCTTTTTACGATTACCCTTCACGTAACATGGGCGTTATCGGNATTACAGGCACGGAGGGCAAAAGCACCACGGTTTCTTTGGTGTACCAGCTTTTGAAACTCGCCGGAAAGAAAACCGGCTTTATTTCCACAGTTCAGTACGCCGATGGCGACAGCGAAACGTGGAATCCCGAACACCAGACAACGCCTGAAGCAGTGGCAATTCACCGCTTGCTTGCGCAGATGCGCAAAAACGGCGTTGAGTATGTGGTGCTTGAATCCAGTTCGCACGGGCTTTCCAAAAAAACCAACCGTTTGGGAGATGTGAACTTCGATGTCGGNGTTTTAACAAAAGTNACGCACGAGCATCTTGAGTTTCACGGTACTTTCGAGCAATACCGCAGCGACAAAGCCGAGCTGTTCCGAACTCTTGATGCCTTTCCGGCAAAGAATTACCTTCTAAACGGCAAGCCAATTCCTTCTTTTGGAGTGGTAAACGCTGATGATCCAAGTGCTGACTACTTTGCNGCCGCCACCGTGCACAAAACCTACACTTTCAGCACCAAAGGGGCGAAAGCTGACCTTTCCATTAAGATGCTGGAAAGCGGAGCCGGCGGCAACCGGTACGAAGTGTTTGATGCTTCCGCCGGAAAAACAATCACGCTGCACGATCAGCTTCCCGGTTCTTTTAACGCGGCTAATGTANTTGCCGCNCTTTTGGTGGTTTCTAACCTGCTTTCTGTTGAAGTTGAATCACTTTCCGGTNACGTTTCGCTTCTTAANCCTGTGCGCGGGCGCATGGCTCCGGTGGAAAAGGGCCAGCCGTTTGAGGTGATTGTTGATTACGCACACACGCCGTCTTCTTTTGAAGCCGTGTTGCCGCCCCTGAAAGAGCGGGTTGCCCCAAACGGCGGCAGGCTTATCACGCTGTTCGGCTCCCCCGGCGAGCGCGATAAGCAAAAGCGTTTTATGCAGGGCGAAGTTGCCGCCCTGCATTCGGACATAGTCATTTTGGCTGACGAGGATCCGCGCGGGGAAGTGCCGATGGCAATTCTTGAGGATATTGCTAAAGGCTGCTTTGCGGCTTGCGGCGCCGTGCCAATGGTTCAGGGTGAAACGCTTTTTCTCATCCCCGACCGCCCAACGGCGATCAGGAAGGCATTTTCGCTTGCCAAAAAAGGCGATCTTGTATTGCTGCTTGGAAAAGGACACGAAAATACCATTATTTATGCTGACAAAACCATCGAATATGATGAGATTAAAGAGGCGGAGGCCGCTCTGGCAGAATCGGGTTATCGATAACAATTCGCACCATTGACAAAAATTGAAAAAAAATGTACAACAAAGTAGACAATTATACATTTCGGTAAGGGGTAAAAGATGGACTGGATATTGTGGATGATCCTTCCTCTTGCCGGGTTAACCTTAGGCTGGATTATTAGATGGTTTTACGCCAGATTTCAACTTACGGCATCACAGCGAAGCGCGGAAGAAATAAAGCATGGTGCTATAAANGAAGCTGAGGCCAAAAAGAAAGAATTGCTTCTCGAAGCAAAAGAACAAGTTATACGGGAGCGGAACCAGCAAGAAAGGGAGACCCGGGAGCGAAAGGCTGAATTACAGCGGTTTGAACGCCGGATTTTTCAAAAAGAAGAGAGCATAGATAAAAAGATAGCTCAAATCGAACGGACTGAACAGACTTTAGTGGAAAAAGAAAAAGCTTTCCATGTTAGAGAAGAAGCGCTTGGTAAGGAAGAAGAGCGTTACCGCGCTGAGCTTGAGCGAATCTCAGGCTTAAGTGTTGAGGATGCAAAATCACTCATCATTCGCGACTTGGAAAACGAAGCGCGCCATGATGCGCAATCGCTTATCAACAAGATCGAACACGAGGCGGCTATCTCAGGCGAAAAAAAAGCCCGCGATATTTTGCTAAGTACGATCCAGCGGATGGCAACGGATGTCACAGGCGAAGTGACGGTTACAACGGTGAGTTTGCCCAACGATGAGATGAAAGGGCGAATTATCGGGCGTGAAGGCAGAAATATCCGCACGCTTGAAACGCTTACCGGCGTTGACATTATTATCGATGATACACCTGAAGCCGTGGTTATTTCATGCTTTGACCCGGTGCGGCGGGAAATCGCCAAGGTGAGCCTTGAGCGGCTTATCGTTGACGGGCGCATACATCCTACGCGAATCGAGGAAATCGTTACCAAAGTCACAAAAGACGTTTCCCAAAAGATTTTTGAGGAAGGTGAGAGGGTTCTGTTTGACTTAGGGATTCACAACATCAAACATGATGCGATTCGAACGCTGGGGCGGCTTTACTTCCGCACCAGTTACGGGCAAAACGTATTGTACCACTCAAAAGAAGTGGCGGTTATCGCCGGAATGCTTGCCTCGGAAATCGGGGGCTGCAACCGCGATCTTGCCAAGCGCGCCGCCCTGTTTCATGACATAGGCAAGGGAGTGGATTCGGATTCTGACCTTAACCATGCTGAAATCGGCATGGATATGGCGCGCAGAATGGGCGAAGACCAGCACGTCATCAACGCCATTGGAAGCCACCACGGCGACATTGAGCCCAGCTGCATTGAGTCGGTGCTGGTGCAGATTGCCGATGCAATTTCCGCCGCGCGCCCCGGTGCCAGACGGGAAACGCTTGACAATTACATCAAGCGGCTTGAGAACCTTGAAAATATTGCCACAGGCTTTAACGGCGTGGATAAGGCGTATGCGATTCAGGCGGGCAGGGAACTGCGCATTCTCGTCAACAACGAAGCGCTTAACGATGAGAAAACCAAAGATCTTGCCAAGCAGATTGCGAAGAAGATTGAAAACGATCTCCGTTATCCCGGGCGCATAAAGCTCACTATGATTAGGGAAACGAGGGTCACCGAGTACGCAAGGTAGTTTCCGTGCACATCTTGCGGGCGATAATGCTTGGCGATGTGGTTGGCGATCCGGGGCTTGATGCCTTGGATCGCCAATTGCCTCTCCTAATCAAAGAAAACTCTGTTGATTTCGTCGTGGTGAACGGCGAGAATGCCGCCTCCGGTTTCGGGCTTACTCTGCCTCATCTGGAGCGGATTTTTGCCGCCGGCGCTGATGTGGTGACAAGCGGTAATCACGTGTGGGAAAAGCGGGATTTTCTGCCGGTGCTTGACAGCCAGCCGCGTATTTTGCGCCCGCTTAATTATCCGCCCGGCAATGCCGGTAAAGGTTTTGTAACGCTTGAAAAGCCGTCTTCGTCCGGCGTGCCTGTGACATGGGCGGCGGTGAATATTCAGGGCAGAGAGTTTATGTCGCCCATTGATTGCCCGTTCAGAGCATTTGACTCACTTGTTTGGGCGGAAAACAACGGCGAAGAAAACGCNCATAACAAACCTATAATCCTTGTNGACTTTCACGCCGAATCAACACGGGAAAAAGAGGCTTTCGGCTTTTACCTTGACGGCAGGGCAAGTGTTGTTGCCGGAACGCACACACACGTTCAAACTTCCGATGAGCGGATTCTGCCGGGNGGAACCGCTTATATCACCGATTTGGGCATGTGCGGGAATTTGGACAGCGTTATCGGCATGGACACACAAATATGCCTTAACCGCGCCCGCAATCAGGTGCTTTACCGCATGGAAGTCGCCGTGCCNNCCGAAGATGACAGNGTTTCTTTGCAGGGAATTCTTGTGGAATTTGACGGTGNATCAAAAAAGGCAGTTTCGATTANGCGGCTGTAGTTTTTAAGACTTTGCACAGCTTTTAAATATGCATCATCGAATCGAAAAATAATACCATTTTCTTTGAAAACTAAATTAAAAAGAACTATATTTTAGCTATTAAATGACAATACTATGAAAAACGATGGAAAATATGATGAAACTACCAAATTATGACACGGTGCACACGAAGCTAACGCGGCAGCGGATTGACCGCCTTTTGGAAAACGCCGTGCGGAAACCTGTCGTCTTTGTAGTTGCAGGCGCAGGATACGGAAAAACTCANGCTGTGTATACCTTTGCGCAAAAGCACATTCCCCACACAGCATGGCTGCAAATTTCGCAGCTTGATAACATNGAAGAGCGCTTTTGGGAAACCATGATTTCTGCTGTGTCGCTTATCAGCAAAGAAACAGCGGAAAAATTNCGGCGGTATGATTTCCCTGTTAGCGAACAGCAGTTTCAGCAATGTCTTTCAGTATTCCGTAAAAATATAAGCCGCAGTGAAAAATATCTTTTTGTGTATGATGATGTTCATTTTATTACTAATAAAATCGTCCTGCGTTTTCTCTCGCTTTTTTTGCGTTCCGCTCCGCCTAACATAACTTGCATTTTNCTGTCAAGAAGCGAACAGGCTTTTGATGTTGAAANTTTAGCNGGTAAAAAAATGTTTGCTAAAATCACCACTGATGATCTGCGTTTCAGCCGCGAAGAAATGCTTTCATATTTTGATCTGTTAAATATTAAAGTTGAACCTGCTGTTGCGGCTTTTATTTACCGCGATACAGAAGGCTGGGTTTTTGCAATTCATTTGGCGTGCATTTTGCTTATTAATACAAACAAAAGAACAACACGAGTTTTGCGGCTTTTGAATGCCGGAGTTTCAAANTTGCTGGAAAGTGAAATAATGGAACATCTGTCGCAAAGAATGAGGCNNTTACTGATAAAATTTTCTCTGGTTGAAAATCTGCACACGGATCTTGCGCTTGAAATTGCAAAAGATTATTCTGATGTCAAAAAACTTGAAAGCTTAAGTTCGTTTATTAGCTTTGATGAATATTTGGGTTTGTACAGGATTCATAATCTTTTGCTTGAGTTTTTGCGGGAAAAGCAGGATGAATTATCAGAGGAAGAAAAAATAGAAGTGTGGCAAAAAAGTGCCAAGTGGTGTGTGAAAAATAACCATAAAATGGATGCACTTGTTTATTATGATAAGTCAAAAGATTACGGCGGAATTGTTGAAATTCTTAAAACGCTTCCGTTAATATTNGCGAATAATTTGGCGCGTTTTGTTTTGGATATTTTTGATCGCTGTGATACACGCATTTACAGTGAATTCACAGAAACAATTGTTATTCGCAACCGCGCATTGACCACGCTTGGCTGTTATCAGCAAAGTTGGGATGAAACTGTAAATATAATTTCAGATGCAGAATTGCAAAACGAATCACCTGAGAAACACGGTATTTTGACCGGATGTTATATGCAGCTTGGATTTATTGGATTGTTGAGATCAATTGACACAAAAAAATATGACTTTGCTGAATATTTTAAGCGCGCTGCTTCGCATTCAGAAAAGTCAGANTANATTACAAAACCGCCTATAAACGGAATAGTTTTAAGCACCTATGCATGCAGGATTATGTCTTTGGCAACAAGTGAAGATTTGGAAAAATATGTGGAAATGATTAAAGAAATAGTNCCTTATACTTCTCACGCAATGTCAGGATGTCAAGAAGGTTTAATTGAGCTTTGTTTTGGAGANATTTATTTTTTTAAGATGAAATTAAAAAAATCTGAAAAGTATCTTTTGGCGAGTATAATAAAAGCGAAAAAGGCTTTTCAATTTGAAATTGAAAACAGGGCGCTTTTTTACCTTATGAGAATATATCTTTTTACCGGTGACAAAATAAATGTTGAATATACGTTAAAAAAAATAAAGACAAATACTGACGAAGTTTTATTTTTGAACCGCTCGTTTTACTATGATATTTTAATGTCATGGTATTATATTCAAACCGGCAAAATAAATATGGCGGCAGCTTGGTTAAAAAACGATTTTAATGAAAGTGAGTTTAATTTTTTGCATCAGGGTTTGGAGCGCCTTCTAAGAGCGAAGTATTACCTTTCAGTAATGCGCTATCCTGTAGTACTGGCTGTGATTAAAAGCCCTCAAGAAGCGGAGAACATTTTTTTTGGCGACATTGAGATAAAAGCTTTGGAAGCCGTTTGCAAATGGCGCTTGCAGGAAAAAGAGGCCGCTTTTCTTTCACTTTATCAGGCGTTTGAGCTTTCAGAACCAACGGAAAGTTTTATGCCTTTTGTAGAACTCGGCAAGGACATGAGAGGGCTTTCAGAAGCGGCGCTTAAAGAAGCAGAAAAGAATTCCGAAGCGGAAAAAGTTTACATTGAGTGGCTGAAAGAGATTAACCGCAAATCCGCCGCTTATGCAAAAAAATTGCATTTGTACAAAAAAAGCGGAAATGGCGATTTTGGCAAAAATATAAATGCGCGTCTTTCCAGAAGAGAGATGCATGTCCTTTCAGGGCTTTCAAGCGGTTTAACACGGCTTGAAATCGCAAGCGCCGCATCTATTTCACCTAACACGGTGAAAAGCGCCATTAGAAGCATTTTCTCCAAGTTTGGCGCTCTTAATAAAGCGGATGCGGTGAGGATAGCGATTGAAAAGGGAATTCTTAAAACCGAAACTCCTCAAAACGACAGTATTGGGAACTGTAAAGGCGATTAAATGTCTCATATTCTATTGCCGGGTGAACAATGTATACTTGAACGAAAACGCATAAATGAACTTTTTGAAACGGCAAAGAAGAATTCTGTTTTTCTCATAACAGGCGGAAGCGGATGCGGCAAAACTTGCGCGGTGAATAATTTTTTGGTTCAGAATAACAAAGCCGCAATTTGGCTTTCGCTTACAGAACGTGATGATGATCCTCCGCAGTTTTGGGAAAGCATAATAAAAGCGGTGAATATTCAAAGTGTAAAAGCGGGAAAAACGCTTGAAGAAATCGGCTTTCCTGAAACAAGAAGTCAAATCAGCCGCTGCATGTCAATGTTGAATTTAAGCAAATCCCGCCGGTTTGTTGTTGTAATAGATAATTTGCATCATATTAATAATAAAGAAATAATTAACTTTTTAAATACGTTTCTTGCTTCTCCTTATCGCAAAACAACAACAATGTTGATTTCCCTTACGGAGCCTGAACTTAATATAATGAATCTGTTTTCTAAAGGGCTTTTGTTGCGGATCACTGTGGATGATTTACGTTTTAATATAAAAGAAATAATTTTGTTTTTCAAATTAAAAAAAATTAATTTATCTTTGACTGATGCAAAAAAAATATATTCCGATACTCACGGCTGGATAATTGCAATAAGCCTTATTGCAGATGAGCTAAAAAAAGATAATACCCGGCAGATAAACAGCAGACAATACAACTCTTCACTTCTTCGCAACGGAAATATTAGAGACATGATACAGGCATTGTTTGACACATTGCCGCCTGAGTGTAAGCGCTTTCTTGTTACAATTTCAGTTTTTGACAGCTGGCCGCTTGAAGTATTAACCGGTATATCTTCGTGTGTGCAAGAGCAGGCTGACGCTTTCAAACAAATAAGCGCATTGTTTTATTACGACATATATCTGCACGGCTTTACAATTCATCCGCTTTTTCTTGATTTTCTTAAAGAAAAGCAGNCNTCTATACCAAAGCAGGAAATCCAAAAAGCTTGCAGTATAAAAGCAGCATGGTGTCTGAAAAACCGGCTTTTAATTGATGCGGCTTTTAATTATGGAATGGCAGGTGATTACGACGGGGTTTTTAAGACTATTTATTCAACGGCGCGCATAATGCCAAGAGCAACTGCCGGATCATTTTTTGAAATAATAAAGCAGTTTGTTGACAGCAAAACGGATGAGCCCAACGATAAAGCAA
>WQRS01000016.1 GCA_009786615.1 Treponema sp.
TCGCAAATTGGCGATATCATCAAGCGAGCACTCAAAAAGCATTAGCGGGGTTTTGCGAAAGATCAAAGGCGCGATTGATAAAATAACCGCATCCACAGAAACCGTGCTTGACAAATTTAACACAATTGACGACAGCATAAAAACCGTCGCCGAACAAGAGCAGAAAGTGCTCAACGCCATGGGCGAACAGCGGACGGGAAGCGAACAACTGTTACAGGCAATAACACAGGTCAGCGAAATAACGCAGCGTGTAAGAACCGACGCCCAGCAAATGGCAAAGCGGCACCAGCAAAGCAATTAACATCGCACCCGCCTATTACAAAACTAAAAGGTTAGTTTTGTAATAGGCTCCCTCCCGATCAATACGCGAAAAACCCCTTGCCGGGCGCGTTTGAAACGGCTATTCGTCTTCGTCCTGGTACTTAAACGCCTCTGCCGCCTTGACCACTTCCTCGGCAATGCGCCCTGAAATCGGGGCGTAGTGACTGAAAGCCACTCCGAAAGAGCCTGTGCCTGAAGTAATAGAGCGTAAGTCGATAGAGTAGCGCAAAAGTTCGGCCTGGGGAACTTCCGCGCGTATTTCGGCAATTCCGCCTGTGGAATCCTGACCGAGAATCTTTCCCCTCTTGCCTGAAAGGTCGCTCATCACGTCGCCTAAGTACTTGTCTTCCACAAAAACGGTGAGAGTCATCACAGGCTCCAAAAGCGTTGGGCTTGCCTGCTTCATCGCCTCACGGAACGCGTTACGGGAAGCCAGTTTAAAAGAGAGCTCCGAAGAATCAACCGGGTGGTACTTGCCGTCAACAATTGCCACTTCTACGTCCACAACCGGATACTGCGCCATCGTGCCGTGCGCCATGCCTTCAGCAATTCCCTTTTCTACACCGGGAATGTAGTTTTTCGGCACTGCCCCGCCGAAAATCTTGTTCTCAAACTTGTAGCCTTCTCCCCTGCTCATTGGCGCAATTTCCAAAAGCACTTTGCCGTATTGACCGTGTCCGCCGGTCTGCTTTTTGTGTGTGTATTCAGCGGCAGCTTTTTTGCCTATAGTTTCGCGGTAGGCAACTTTAGGCACGCGGGTTTCCACTTCAACTTTCTGATTTTGTTTGATTTTATCAAGGATGATGTTGATTTGCAGCTCACCCATGCCTGAAATGACAGTTTCCTTTGTTTCGGTGTTAAAAACGTAGCGGAAAGTCTTGTCCTCCTCCGCTGCCCTGACAAGAAACTCACCAAGTTTATCATCGTCCTTTTTGGACACCGCGTTCACCGCCACCGAGTGCACAGGTTCAGGGAGCTTCATCGAGCGGAACTTAAGGCTTGTATCTCCTGAGCTTAAAGTGTCGTTGGTTTTAAGCGTTGCGGACTTTGTAATAATCCCCACATCCCCGGCATAAAGTTCCTTCACTTCCTCAAGCTTCTTCCCCTGGCAAATGTAGAGCTTACTCACCCGTTCTTTTTTACCTTCCGAAACGTTCATCACTTCAGAATCTGCGGCGAGTTTGCCGGTAACTATTTTTATCCACGAAAGCTTACCCGAAAACTGATCGTAAGAAGTTCTGATGACAAGCCCGGAAAACGGCTTGGTGGAATCCACCGCCACTTCAACTTCGTTTTTGTCCTTGTCCCGCGCAATATCCTTGCCGGAAAGCGGGCATGGGGCGGTTGCCGCAACAAAGTCCAAAAACGAAACAAGCCCGGAATTTTTGGGCGCGACTCCTGAAAACACAGGCACAAACTTGTTGTGCTCAAAAGCCCCGATGAGACCGGCCACTGTTTCTTCATGCGTCAGCGTCATGTTTTCCAAATACTGGTGCATCAAATCATCACTTCCCTCAGCGGCGGCTTCGATAATCCGCTCTTTGGCGGCGGCCACCGCATCGGCATATTCAGCCGGTATTTCTGTTTCCTTTTCAACCGCCTCTCCGCCTGCAAGCCACGCCTTTCCGCCAAGCACATCAATNACACCCGTATAAGAAGCGCCGTTTCCCATGGGAATGGTCATNGGNACCGGATCGACCTTGAACTTTTCCTTTAAGTCGTCCAATACGTGCTGGAAGTTAGCGCGATCCCCGTCCATACGAGTTACAAACACGCCGTGGGGCTTGTCGTGTGCCGACAAAGTGCGCCACAGCTTCACCGTCTCTATTTGCACGCCGTTTTGGGCATCCACAGTCAAAAGCGCAAACTCAGATGCACGGAAGGCGGTAACCACATTGCCCATAAAGTCCGAAGACCCAGGCGTATCAAAAATGTTGATTTTTTTGCCCTTCCACTTGACATTCGCCATAGCCGCATGGATGGAAATCTTGCGATCTATCTCCTCAGGCGTATAATCGCTGACTGTCTTTCCGGAATCCACCGCCTCTGCCTTTGAAATACTTCCCCCGGCAAACAAAAGCCGCTCAAACAAGGTTGTTTTGCCTGTGCCACCGTGTCCGGCTATCGCCACATTTTTAATGAGGTCAGTTGTGAAACTCATACGATACTCCTTTTACTGGGTTGATTGTAGTGTTTATACCATGATGAAGGAGGATCCCCGTATTGTCAACGCTTTTTTTCTATAAAATGCGCTATTTGCCTGTTGTTTTGTGTCTGATTTTGTGTATTTCCTTTTGTCCGCGCTCTTGACAGTTTTACACACACGAACGAAAATTTTGTTATACAAGAAAAAAATCTCAAACGGGGATGTCATGAAAACTACAACAAAAACATTAGTCATCATAGCGGCGCTAGTATTACTTATGACAGCCTGCGATGTAGGCGGCGGCAGCGTAACTGACCAGCAGTACTCAGTGGGGCCATATTTGGCATTCAGCAACCATCAAGTGTGGGAACGGAACTACCAGACGTATTATTTAAGCGAGATTCATTACAAATACGACGGCTCAAACGATGTAAAGGCTTTTATTATCGTGCCGGATGAAGAAGGTGAAGGAGAATCGGCTGTTTTTACAACTGGAACAGGGATTATTCAAAATGGAATTTTGAGTTTTAACATCCCGCCATTGGAAGCGCGACATTTCCTTCCGCCCGGGCATTTTAGGCAAATTTTCCACGATTGGGCGTTCACGTATGCAGGAATTGAACACTCGCCTCCTATAACAATTAATCCTCAAAGCGTGCGGGGAAATATCGCCACAATATCAACCGTCTTAGGCGATCTTTTAATCGCAGAGCATTTTTCAAGTGGAGCCAACTATTCACTGAATGGGGAATTTATCTGGTTTATTTATGTGGAAGAAGCCGTAACGGTATCATCCCCTGCGCGTGAAGCGCCCGGGGAAAATAATTTTTTGCCGCTTAACTTGACATTCAAACCCGGCTGGAACATGGTGAACAAAAAAGAAACGTACACTGAAGAAGGAATATCAACTTTCTCAATGAGAATTATCAACTATATTCCTGAGTTCAAATGGGCGATAGTATCGAATGATGACACAGATAAGGTGCCTGATTTATGGCGGAGAATATTCGTTGATCAAGCGCCCTAAGAAGTCAGAGTTTTAACCTAATTGTATGTTGCCGCCATAGTGTAAAACATGATATAAACGCATATATTATACTATGGTGAAACCTTACTTAAAATGGGCTGGCGGCAAACGGCAGTTACTGGAAGAAATTAAAAAGCACATTCCAGACGATATAAAAAGCCATACATATTATGAGCCTTTTGTCGGGGCGGGGGCGGTTTTTTTTGCTTTAAAGCCGCAAAAGGCAATTATAAATGATTTAAACAGCCAATTGATTTTGACGTATAACGCGATTAAAGAAAATGTAGATGATTTAATTGTTTTGCTAAAAGAATATGAAAACAAAAATAACTCACAATATTACTATGAAATTAGAAATGCCGAACGCGATGCGCAAACTTTTAACGTTTTGTCAAATACCGAAAAAGCAGCGCGGCTGATTTACTTAAATAAAACGTGTTACAACGGACTTTACCGCGTAAACTCAAGCGGGTTTTTTAATGTACCTTTCGGCAGGTACAAAAATCCGGTTATTTGCGAAGAGATTCTTTTGCGTCAGATCAGCGATTATTTTAATTACAATAAAATTACCATCTTAAACGGCGACTTTGAATGTGTTTTAAAAATGGCGGACAAAAGGTCTTTTGTATATCTTGACCCGCCATACCACAGCGCGGATAAAACTCATTTTACAAGTTATCAGGCAGAAGGGTTTGGAGTGCAAGAGCAGGAAAGGCTCTGCAATGTTGTGAAGGAATTAACTGTGCGCGGTGTTAAATGCCTTTTAAGCAATTCTGATTCTCCTTTCATTCGAACATTATACAGCGATAAAATTTTTGAAATACTTTCTGTAAAGGCAAAGCGCTTTATTAATGCTGACTCTTGCGGGCGCGGAGAAGTAAACGAAGTTTTGATAAAAAACTTTTAGTTTTGCGCACTCCCGCCATTAATCGCCCGTTTGAGCAACGCCCGTTTGAGCAACGCCCATTTTCCCAAGCGCTCTGGCTCTTTCGGCAAGGGAATTTGCCTTTGCTTGTGCCGTTTCAGCGCTTTCTTCAAACCCATCCCAGGCTGAATCAAGGCAATTTCCCCCTCTAAACAATCTGAAATGCCACACGGCTTCTCCCGCAAGCGGCGACAAAGCCTCAATGTCGCTCTCACTGATAAAACCGCCGGGAAGGGCAAGTGTGCGGCATTCATACTTGCTACCTGAATTGCCAATCAAATTGGCACTTTCACACAGCGCCGCACCGGGATCATCGGAATGCGCGTTTTTAAGCCTGAGTTCACCGTACCGGCCGGGGGCAACTTTTAAATCAAGGGCTATGTAATCAGGACGGGTTTCTTCGCGGCGAAAAAGGTTTTCAAGCATTTCAGGAACCATTCCGTTTGTATCAAGTTTTACCAAAAGGTTAAGTTTTTTAATTTCCCCAATAAGAGCGGGAAGACCTTCGTAAAGGCAAGGCTCCCCGCCGCTTAAAACCACACCGCCCAAAACAGCGCGGCGCTTTTTTATGTGAGCAAAACCTTCATCAACGCTTAGGAGTCCCTGTTCTTCACCGCAAACCAATTGGCGGTTGTGGCACCAAGGGCAACGCAGATTGCAGCCTGAAAAAAAGAACACCGCCGAAACACAAGCCGGATAATCAACGAGGCTTGTTTTCCGAATGAGAATTCTTGCGGGCAAGAATTCGCTTTTTCCCATCGCCTAATCAATCACACGGCAAGCGGCTGTGAGGCAAGCAGGCTGCCGATGGAGTTCGCGTTATGAGCGCGGGAGAGTTCTTTGCCGCTTTGGCTGACAAGTATTGCCGTGGGAGTTGACATCACGTTACGCCGCACTGCCTCTTCCATTCCGTCTTTTGTGTCGGCGTTTATCAGGCTCACAGGAATCTTGAGCTTTTCTGCCGCTGCTTTGGCGGGTGTGCAGCCGGGGCAGGATGCGCGGACAAAAAGAAGCAGCTCGCTTGCCGCCGGAAGCGAAGGGGATACGGCGGCGGCTTCATCTGTTCTTATGCAGTAAAGCCGCCGCTGATTGTACTCCTCCCGTTTTCCCCGGTTCCAGTTACGCACCGAACGGTAATACCCGACGATGCGGCTGTACACTTCTGCCGGCGTGCCTTCCGCAGATGAAAGTGCCTCCCTCGCCGCCGCCAAATCGTTTTCAATGTCCTCAAGGTTTCTCATATAGCATCTCCCAAAAAATTTATCTTATACGGCCACTGCTAAATTAGCCGCAGCCAAAGCCTCCGCATGTTCCCTTTCAAGTTCAACAATCTTAGTCTTTATTTCTTTCTCTTTATCGCTTTTGCATTTGAGGCAGGTAAAATGCTCGCCATGCAAGTAGCCGTGAATTGGGCAGACTGAAAATGTCGGCGAAATGGTAAAGTACGGAATTCGGTAATTGTGCGAAATCGCCTTGACCAAATTACGGCATGAACGCCAGTCTGTAATCGCTTCGCCCAAAAAGGTGTGGAACACCGTGCCTCCGGTATATGTGGTCTGCAGCTCCTCTTGAAGATCAAGGGCATCGAAAATGTCTTCTGTCTGCATCACAGGAAGCTGCGTTGAGTTGGTGTAATAAGGCTCACCCTTTCCGTCCGCCCCGATTCCCGAACAAATGATGCGCGGATAACGTTCCCTGTCGTGCTTGGCAAGGCGGTACGAAGTTGACTCAGCAGGTGTTGCTTCAAGGTTAAAAAGCTCCCCGGTTTCCTCCTGAAAATCACTGAGTTTTTCCCGCATAAACTTAAGCACTTTGAGGGCAAACTTTCTTCCGCGCTCACTTGCTATTGTCGTTTCTGCTCCCATGAAATTCTGGATGCATTCGTTCATGCCCACAAGTCCTATCGTGTTAAAATGGTTGTCAAGATTTTTTAAGTAGCGCTGCGTGTATGGGAAAAGCCCGTTTTCCAAAAGGCGGGAAACAGCCTTNCGTTTAACTTTTAAGCTCTCCTTTGACAAAACCATCAGATGCTCAAGGCGATTGAAAAAATCCTTTTCGTCTTTTGCAAGATAACCGATGCGGGGAAGGTTAATAGTCACCACCCCGATGGAGCCGGTCAGTTCATCAGAACCAAAAAGCCCCCCTCCCCTTTTGCGAAGTTCCCGTTTGTCAAGCTGAAGGCGGCAGCACATAGAGCGCACATCTGAGGGGTTTAAGTCTGAGTTGACAAAGTTTTGAAAGTACGGTGTTCCGTAGCGGGAAGTCATTTCAAACANAAGGCGNGCGTTATCGCTTTCCCAGTCAAAGTCGCTTGTGATGTTGTATGTGGGGATGGGATACTGAAAGCCGCGCCCGTCNGCATCACCTTCGATCATCAGTTCTATCAAAATGCGGTTTATGCGGTTCATTTCATCCTGACAGTCACCGTAATTAAAATCTGTTTCCTTTCCGTTGACAACCGCTTTTGTATCGCGAAGGTCTTCGGGGCAAGTCCAGTCAAGAGTGATGTTGGTAAACGGTGCCTGAGATCCCCAGCGGCTGGGAGTGTTCACACCGAAGATAAAACTTTGAAGGCACTGCTTGATTTCTTTGTCGCAAAGCTTATCGGCTTTCACAAAAGGTGCGGTGTAGGTGTCAAAGGAGCTGAACGCCTGAGCGCCCGCCCACTCGTTTTGAAGACAGCCCAAAAAATTCACCGCCTGCTGCATGAGCGTGGAAAGGTGCTTGGCGGGCTTGCTCGTGATTTTATCCGGCACACCGCCGAGCCCTTCGGCGATTAGGTGGCGCAGCGACCAGCCGGCGCAGTAACCGGAAAACATGGAAAGGTCGTGNATATGGAAATCGGCGTTTCGGTGGGCATCGGCGATTTCCTCCGGGTAAATGTTTTTAAGCCAGTAGTTGGCGGTGATGCTCCCTGAGTTGTGAAGTATGAGCCCGCCCAAAGAATAATTGACGTTGGCGTTTTCGTTCACCCGCCAGTCTGATTGCTTTAAGTAGCCGTCCATAGTGCTGTCAATGTCAAGCATTAACTTTTTCACATCCCGCATCGCCTGCCTTTTGGCGCGGTAAAGTATGTAGGCTTTGGCAACAGCTGTTTCTTTTGCTTCGATGAGCGCGGTTTCCACCAGGTCTTGAATCTCTTCTATAGCGGGGATGGAATTGGGATGGCGCTTTTCCATCATCGCAAAAATCAAGCGCTCAACATCTGATGTAATATCTTGCACCGCATCAGCATTCTCAAGTGTTTGACTATCTCTTTCAGCCGCCTTGTCAACAGCAGTAAAGGCTTTGTGTATCGCGGCGGTGATTTTATCTTTGTCGTATTTTTCTATTTCGCCTGATCGTTTTACAACGCTTGCAACAACAGGCTTTTCATTTATCATGCGAAAAATTCCCCTCTATTTTCTTTATTTCCTGTACAAACTCATCCAAGTTTTCAAACTGGCGGTACACGGATGCAAAACGTATGTAGGCAACCTTGTCAACTGCGGCAAGCCTTTCCAGCACGAGGTTCCCGATAGCGGAGGCATCGATCTCGTGGTTTATCTTTCCCAAGATGGCCGCCTGATCCTCTACCTCGTTGACAAGCCGCTCTATGTTCATCTGCGAAACCGGGCGCTTTTCCAGCGCTCGCGTTATTCCACGCTCGATTTTGGCGCGGTCAAAGGGCTCGCGGCGACCTGAACGTTTGACCACCATAAACTGCTTGTCTTCAGTGCGCTCGTAACTGGTGAAGCGGTAACTGCAATTAGTACATTCCCGCCTGCGCCTGATGGCATCGCCGTCAGCAAGCGTCCGCGAGTCGATGACTTTATCATCAAAACTGCCACAATGAGGACAACGCACGGTAGTGTTACCTCCGCTATTAGTATCGGCATATAGTGTCAAATATATTGCGTACTTTTTACCTCTTTAATTATATCACACAATATCTTGTGGTGCAAGTGGGTTTGAGAAAATTCAAGAGAAAAATAGCATAAAATGCCTTGCGTTGACACAAGACAAGCCGTGTGATAGGCTGTACCCGAACATTGGAGTGTGCGCTCTTGTTGTTTCCTTTTCGACAGACTAGCTCATCTGGATAGAGCGTCAGCCTCCGGAGCTGAAGGTGGTGGGTTCGAGTCCCGCGTCTGTCAAAGCTAACGCTTGCCGTGCATTAAGGCTGGCTTAGTAAGTAGCGCACCCCGTCTTCAACCAAATCGCTCTTTCATGCGCGCGAAAAACGTCTCCGCTGCCTCAGGCGTATTTTCTTCAGGCGCTTCTTCTTTTCGCTGTTCGATAAGGCTTGGAGGAATTTCTGCAAGAAAGGGAGAAGGCTGGCGGTCGATGTAATTATTCTGCCGCCTGCGTTTTTTGCAGCTTGTGATATAAAGCTTATCCTGCGCACGGGTAATCGCCACATAAAAAAGGCGGCGCTCTTCTTCCACCGCTTTGGAACTTTCACCGTGCGTGCCATCCAGTTCATCATCGTTGTCTTCAAGGCTGCGCTCGTGAGGGATTATACCTTCTTCAGCTCCGGCGATAAAAACAACAGGAAACTCAAGCCCCTTTGCCGCGTGAATTGTCATTAAGTTCACTTTGCCTGAAGAACGGCCGTTTGTTGATCCGTCCTCGCCGTCAGAGCGCATGATAAGACTTACGCGGTTAAGNTAGGAATAAAGTCCTGTGTCAAAGTTGTCCGGGTCTTTCTCCCAGTCCTCAATNATTTTGAGAAGATACTCAATGTTGGAAAATTTCCAGCGCGCTTTTTTNTCGTCCTTATTGTGNTCNGCTACAAGNTAGCTCCAGTAATCGATTTCGCCNATAAGCTTGCGCACCTTTTTGGAAAGTTCCCCTTTNGTAAAAAAATCATCCCTCTGGTTTTGGATAAGCAACAAAAAATCTTCAGTGCCAAAGCGCGAGTTCTTTTCGTCNTTGCTCCTTTGTCCTTGCATCGCAGGNTCTGACTGAAAAAGNGATTCCTGCCCAATTTCGCCNCCTTGCTGACGGATGTATTGAAGGCGGGACAAAGCTCCGTGAATGCTGCAACGGTTTTTTTTCGCAAGTTCCGAAGCGGCTTGAATTGCCGCCTTCCCGATACCGCGGCGCGGCGTGTTGATTATGCGCAAAAGGTTTACATCATCATCAGGATTGGCGATAACCCTAAGATACGAAAGAATNTCGCGTATTTCCTTGCGCTCAAAAAAACTTGTTCCGCCTGATACTTTGCACGGAATGTTTTCGGCAAGGAAAGCTTCTTCGATAACATCAAATTGGTTGTTCGTCCGTGTAAGCACACCGAAGCTGTTAAAGTTTCGCTGTTCGGCAAAACGCAGTTTGTTCACCATGCCGGCAATGAAGGCGGCTTCAGCGGCTTCGTTTTCAGTGAAGAAAAGTTCGATGGGCTTGCCGCCGTAATTCCCCGACCAAAGATTTTTCTCCTTGCGGTTTGTGTTGTGCGAAATAAGCCCGTTTGCGGCTTCCAATATGGTGGAAGTGGAGCGGTAATTTTGCTCAAGTTTTATTTCGCGGGCGCGGGGAAAATCTTTTTCAAACAAAAGGAGATTTTCGTAATTAGCTCCTCGCCATGAATAAATCGACTGGTCGTCATCGCCCACCACACATACATTGGCTTTACCTGAGGCAGGGTTTGCAAAAGCCTTAGCAGTTTATATTGAATAAGGCTTGTGTCCTGAAATTCGTCCACCAAAATATAGCGGTAACGGCGGCGGTATTTTTCGAGAATTTCATGATGTTCAGTAAATAGATTTATGGGAACGGTAAGAAGATCATCAAAGTCAAGTGCGTTGTATACTTTTAAGCTGCGCTGATATTCATTGTATGCAGGTTCCCAAATATCATCGGCAACTTTTGCCGCCCCTGCCTGATTGCGGCCTCCGGCTCTTCCCCATGAAAGGCTTCCAATTTTTACATTGGAAAAAAGCTGCTCCAAACTTTTCAGATCGACTTTCTCACCGTAAAGTTTGCATTCCCGTAAACTTTCTTTTATAAGCTCAATTTTATCGGTGGAATCGTAAATGGAAAAGTTTTTGCGGTATCCTAAAACTTCAATTTCTTCCCTCAATATTTTTACGCCGAATGCGTGAAAGGTGCTCACCGTAAGATTATGAAGTTTTTTTCCTGTGAGTTCTCTTACACGGGACTCCATTTCGCGGGCGGCTTTGTTAGTGAATGTAAGCGCAAGAATTGCCGATTGCGGAATCCCTTTCTCAAGCATTTTGGCGATGCGGCATGTGATGACCCTCGTTTTGCCAGAACCAGCACCCGCAATGATAAGCAGCGCGCCGTCAATGGAAGTAACAGCTTCCAGTTGCGGCCCGTTAAGCTCTTCCTCTGTCATTGCCGCTGTCCACCTGCAATGATCCGCGCCATAAGTTTAGCGGCTTTTCCCCTGTGGCTATAGCGGTTTTTTTCTTCCGCGCTAAGTTCTGCCACTGTGCGAGCCAAAGAAGGTATATAAAGAATTGGGTCATATCCAAAGCCGCCCTGCCCGTGCGGTTGTTTTGCAACTTCCCCTTCAAGTGTTTCCTGCGCGACAAAAAAACGGTCGCATGAATAATACAAAACCATAGCACAAACAAAGCGTGCGCTGCGGTTTGGATTATTTCCCAGTTCAGATAAAAGCAGTGCGTTTTGTTCAGGAGCACTTAGCTTATGCCCGTTCCCCATCCAGCCGTAATACGCTGACTGAACGCCAGGTCTCCCGCCAAGTGCGTCAACGCAAATACCAGAATCATCGGCTATTACTGCGTCACCTGATTGGAAAATGCCTTTTTCGTTAAGCAGGCTGTATAACGTTTGCGCTTTAAGAAGTGAGTTTTGCAAAAATGTGTTTCCCGTTTCTTCAGGGCCAAAATCAATACCTGCATCCGAAGGGATTCTTAATTCAAAGCTTACCGGTGTTTTTTCACCAAGACTTTCCGAAGAAATTTCATTGTACAAAATCTGCGCCAATTCCTTTTTTTTGTGTGCGTTTCCCGATGCGAACCAAACAGTCATCATATCTTTTCGTACCTACTTTGTGTGTCCACAATTAATCTAATCTTCACGTCGTTCCATTAATGCTGTAACAACTTCCACTTCCGCAATACTTAACCCCAAATGCGAGGCAATAACTTGAGGGGCAAAACCCGCGCGCGCAAGTTCGCGCACTTGATCCGGCAAAGAAAGCTGAGATGAAGAGGGGCCAACAGGCGATGGAGCATTTTGCCCTTCAAGTGAAGGGGCG
>WQRS01000017.1 GCA_009786615.1 Treponema sp.
TCGATAACAAAAAGCGACATTAAAGAAGTCGCAACCAAGACTATACTGTAAACAGACATAATTTGCAATTGTCCGCTTTGAAAAAACGGAACCAAAAGAACTGTAATGGTAATTATACGTCCACCGCCTATTAACAAAGTTGTTATATATTGGGCAATTGAAACAGAAAAACTTAAAACTGCTGCTGATAAAATTCCAGGCATTATAATCGGTAAAGTTACTTTGAAAAAAGTCATTAATGTTGATGCACCTAAAACAGTTGCCTGTTTTTCATACCTGTCGCCAATAAGATCAAAAACACTGGTCATAATTCTAATTGCAAAAGGCAAAGCAAAAACCGTATGAATTATAGTAACTCCAAGAAAATTTCCTGTAAGCCCCAAGCGAATCATTGAAACCTGAATACCAAAGGTAACTGCTAAAGGCGGAACAATCAATGGGAGAAGAACCATAATTTTAACTAATTCTTTGCCCCTGAAATTGTAAAGTGCTAAAGATTTTGCGGCAGGGATCGCGATGGCAAGGGATAAAAGAGTTGTAAAAAGCGCCAAAATAATACTTGTTGAGATTGCATTCCATGTTTGAGGATTATTAAAAAAGACATGAATGGAATGCTGAAAAGTAAAGATTGTCGGCAGCAAAGAAGGATACGGCCACGAAAAAGAAAACGAAAGCAAAATCAACACCGCTAATGGTGCGCAACTTGCAAATACACAAACATAAAAAAAGGACTTGCCAATAAATCGGGCTTTCTTCACAAAAGCCCTCCTTTCAAACCATGTCTATTGAATACTTTAAAAACAATTGCATATATAAAAGCCAATGTAAGTGAAATAACAGAAATAACTACATTGATGACCATTCCTGTTAAATTGGTTACCAATGTAGGGCTCCTGTGTTCAAAGTACGCAAGGACTGGCAATGTAACTGTGGCAGGACTTCCTAAAAGAAACGGAACTTCAAATGCTCCAAAACCAAACGCAAAACAAATTAAAAATACCGAAAAAATGGAAGGAGCAAGGAGCGGCAAAGTAATTTTTGTTAAGGTGTGCCAGGAGCTTGAGCCTAAATTTTCTGCAACTTGTGAATGTTTTTTATCAATGTTTTTTAGTACAGTGAATACAGTGAGCGATACAAACGGAATTTGTTTAAAAAGATAAACTAAAATAATTCCAATGCTTAATCTGTCAAAGACAAGTAGCGGGAAGTCATTTGGGTCGTTTATTAATCCAAGAGAAAATACAAACCGGGAAATAATTCCTGTTTGGGAAAAAATAAAAAACATCATTACTATCACAATTAAATGCGGCAAAAGTATTGGTGTTTTATAAAAAAGATAAGAAAGTTTAGGAGCAGGGATAAGCTTGCTCATAATAATTGCTATTAATGTACCCATAATTACTGAAATCAAAGATGATACAAATGCAATGTAGAAAGTGTTTCGAATGGAATTTAAAAAGCGCCAATCATTAAATACTTGCCGGTAAAAGTCAAATGTAATTTCATTAAAACCAAACACCGGCATATATCCCAAACTTTGCACCACCGCCTGAAACATCCCGCCTATAAAGATAAAACAAATTATAAGAACAAACGGCAATACAAGCAGGTATGGTGCAAATCGTTTCATTACTTTCTACTGCGCAACATGTTGAAGCCAGAGTCTGTCAATTACCGGTATTTTCGGTGCGCGCACTTCAGGAATCTGCCTTGCCAAAAGTTCAGCAGGGGGAATCGTTCCAAGACCGGTGTAAATGCTGTCAAGCAAAGCTCTTTGTTCATCACTTATACGATTGATATCAAAAACCGGCATGTCGCCCCAGTTTCTGGGATCGAACTTGCTGATCTGAATCTTAGGGCTTATTATGTGGTTTATCAAAACAAGTGCGGCATCTTTATTGGGCGCATTAAACGGAATCGCCATGTAATGCGTATTGCCCTTGGTGCCGGCATCAAACAAAAACGCCTGTGCAGTAGGAGGGAATTGACCTGCAGCAATACGCTGTGCAGCATGGTTTGGGTGATAACTCACTGTCATAAAAACTTGTCCATCGGCAAACATTGCATCCAAAACGGCAGGATTGCTTGGAAATGTTCTTCCCTGTTCCCATAAGTATGGGTTTAATTCAATCAAGAAATTTAATGCGGGACGAATTACTTCATATAAACCTTGCTCATCTACTGGCGCATTATTGAAAGTGTCAAAACCTATGACATCGGAAATAATGTTGCGGACAAAGGCGCTCCCCGTGAAATCAGGAGGCGCTGTATATGTAAACCTTCCAGGATTTTGCCTTGCAAGTTCAAGCAGCTCTGCGGCACTTGCCGGAAACCTGTCTAATACCGCTGTATCACCAATGAAGATCATCTGCGCCTTTCCGTAAGGAACCTGCATTCCGTTTACCGGTGTTCCAAAATCATAATGTATTGCAGGATCATCAGGATCCATATATTTCATGTTTTCAACAAGACCAGTAATCGGGCCCCATAAAAGCCCTGCGTTTAAAGCCGCATAAAAATTTTCACCGTTAATCCAAACAACATCAATATCTCCGGACACTGAACCGGCTTGTCTTTCAGCCATCAGTTTTGACAGAATATCTCCTATTCCCATGGAAACCCGCACAAGCGTTATATCATAACGCTCTCTAAGTGTATCTGCCACAACTGTATCAAGCCATTGGTTAATATTATGATCACCGCCCCATCCGAAAAAAGTAACCGTTTTTCCGCGGGCGGTTGCCAAAGCCTCTTCAAAACTAGTTGGTTGAACCGAAGGGATTTGTCTGGGGCCACATCCAATAATTAAAATTGAAGCCGTAACGACTAACGCCAAATAAATCTTTTTCATGCCATTTGCCTCCTGTTTGCAAATATTGAATAAGTTTCATAAACGTGCTCTTCGTAAGCTTTTCTGTCTTTTACAACCGGCACGTTAACAGTCCGTCGATTTCCTCCTCCCAATAACATTCCGGTTTTCAAGGAATTTAAATCCGGTGAAATTTCCACAACGTTTTTGTTAAATAATTCAGGATAAAGCAAAGCTGCCGCCGCATAAACATCCCACTTATAAATACCGCCGTGTCCAAACACTTCATTTTCACGGTGGAACCAATATTGTCCCTGCTCATAAAGCCAACGTAAAAAAGTATATTCACTTTGAGCCAATTTATCAAAACGATCTTTGGAAAATAGCGCATTAAGACAAGCGTTTCCGGTTGCAATATTGATTGACTTAGCTTCTTTAAGAACATGAAAAGCCGCTGTGTTATTGCAGGAAAAGTTTAATTCATCCAATTGTTTTCCCTCAATGATCAATGCTTCGGTGATTCCACCCATAAAGGATAATTCATCAACTTTTTCGAAAAAGTATGGATCTAATATCCATGCGTGATACAAGTTTGTTAATGAGCCGATTGCAAGAAGTGAAATCTCAGTTGGAAAATTATTAACCGCATCAACCAAAAACAAAGCAGCTTCGTTTTTGTGCGGATCATCTGAATGTCCAGCCTCAACTTTAATTCCTTCCATGCCGATTTTTTTCATAAACTCAATTGTGTTGGGGGTCACTACCTCAAGCGTATTGTTACCGAAAGTTGTTGTTACTCCCAACAATTCGCAGCGTTCAGTGCCGAGAGAGTAAATGATTGCCAAACCGTCATCTAGATCACATCCCTCAACGCCAAATGTGTTATCACAATCAATAATTAGTTTTTTCATAACTCCCCCTCAAAAAAAATTAATGTCCGTACGCCTTTGCAATTTCTTCAATGTCATCTCCACGCCGAAACATGCGCTGAAGTTTCCACATTTTAAAAATTGTTTTTATTTTTCCTTGTGCCAAATAACGCCTCGGAGATGTTGTGATTTTTCCTCCTGCCATTCCTATGTGCAATCCCGCTTTTTTTATATCAATTGACAATTGATAATCTTCCATAAGCGGAATGACTGCATAACCGTTGAGCGATTCAAACAAATTACGCTGTATAAATATGCCTTGATCACCAAATGTTATGTTTCGCATTTTTACCCGAAGGTTTGAAAAATGAGCGTTTAAAAACATAAGCGGGCATTTTGAATCAAAACGTAATGGAAAGCATCCGATTTTGTATCCGCTGTTAAGGATTTCACGGATGTATAACAAAGCGCCTTTTGGTGGAATACTATCGGCGTGTAAAAACCACAAAATATCACCGCCTGATAAATGAGCGCCGTAATTCATTTGATTTGCCCTGCCTTTTTTCGGCGCGAGGTAAACTTTCAACCCTTTTTCTTCAATTCGTTTTGCAGTATCATCACTGCTTCCGCCGTCCACAAAAAAATCTCGCACTGCTCTTTCAGCGGAAGTAAATATTCAATCAGATTATCAATGTTTCCACTTTCATTAAAAACCGGAATAATTATCGAAATGCGTTCATGATTAATTTGAGCACTGTTTACCAATGCGCAGGTAAACAGAACATTATACACTGAGGTACTCATTCTTCATCCTCTCTAAAAATTCCTGCGATGTGTAAAGTTTAATCTTTTCAAAAGTATAGGCATCTTTAAGAACTCTTTCCGGACTTTGGTACTCCACCCAAGCCATTGAACACCATGTAACGCCGCGTAAACATGTAATTGTAAAAAACGGCAATGTATCCTGCCATAAAATGTTTGGATCTGAATAATGTTTTGAATGGCTGCAATAAACATGCAGAAATTTTTGTATTTCACTTTCAGTTAAAATTGATTCTGTTTTCCAAAGCGTAGTTGTCGGAGCCAGAAAATGCCCCAAGTCCTGACCTGGACAGGCATATAATGGTTTTTCCCAATCCACCAAAAACGTTATATCATCGTTTACCAAAAAATTGCCTGAGTTTAATTCTGTGTTTATAAGACAGCGCAACGAAGAATTTTTTGCGCCTTCTACAATTTTCTTTCCGTTTTCAAGAAGTAAAGACAATAATTGCTTTACATCATTATTGCCCAAATCGCTGTTAATATAATGGCTTGCCATAACATTACACTCATCCAAAATAGCGGCGCACGGATTTTCAGGTGTCAATAAATGATGGCTGGGATTAATTTCCAAATTGTGAATATCTGCAAGGCAAAAAGCCGCCTGAGCAAGATCGTGGTCTTCGTAGTGCAGCGAACGCCCGGGAAGAAATTCCATTATCATAAAGCCGTAAGGAATTGCGGTTTTTGTATCGTCAATGTAAAGTGGTTTTGGTGTTCGCCCGCTTGATTCCAAAAGCCGCAAAGCTTCAAACTCATAGCGCACCTGATTTTCCAAATGCATTTGGCTTCCCATGGGAACTCGCAAAACAAGTTTTTTATCCGAATGAGGTTTGCGGAAAATGTAATTGATGTTATATTCACCGTGACCCAAAAGATCAAAGTCTATTTTTTCGTTTTGGTTAATATTCAGAAAACTACAAAAGCTTTCAGATTTAATCACCGGTGTTAAGTCAATTACATTCATAATTAACCTCTTTTCAAAAAGATTTCTTTCAAAACAATTCTGGTTTCCTTGCACTCAAGATTTGAGTCTGCTGCAAGCATTTTTTGCAGCTTCATCAAATCTTCTTTTTCGTCAATGTCCATAGTATTATGTCCAACCGCGCAAGTTCTCCCGCATTTGGCAGCGGCGGCAAGAGTTTTTTCAAACACAGATGAAACACCGTATTCCTCCAAACGAAAAACTTCTTCACACAGTTGCTTCATTCCAATTAGATAATAGCCGCCGTCTTCAGTCGGGCATAAAACTATATCATGCTTTTCCAGTAAGTTAAATGCATCATCCACCGCACATGAATGCAGAAGCGGCAAATCACTTCCGGTTAAAATACAGCGATTGTATCCNTTATCAAATACATGGCGGATTGCGTTGCTCATCCGTTCACCCAATGTCTTCCCTTGTTGCGGGAAAAAAATGCGGGCTTCAGGCAGCAACGCACGCAAATCCGCCAAATTGCCTTTAGGTGTATAACAAACAAAGATGTCACAAGCGGTTTTTGTCCCACGTAATACTTCATATATATCACGAATGAACGCGCTTTGCAAAAGGCAGCATTCTTCAGCCGTGAGAAACGGCTGAAGCCTCGTTTTGGTTTTACCCGGAAGCGGAATTCGGGTAAAAAGTATAATCGCGCTTTCTTCCACGGTTACCGCTACGCGCCTTTTTTAAAGTCTTCTTTTAAATTGATACCTTTCTTTTTTGCGATATATTTAGGAATGAGGGAAACTAAAAAGAGGATCACACCGGCTATTGCAAACATGATCATGAGCTGCCAAATCGGCTGCCCAGCAACAATTTGCCCTGCCATGAATGCATAAATAAATGCACCTGGTGCCATCGTAATTGAAGAAACAAAGAAAAAGGTGCTCAGTTTAATTGGAGTAAGCCCATAAACATAGTTTTGCACATTGTAAGGAAAAGCCGGAACCAAGCGAGTGAGAATTAAAAAGCTGGTTCCATTTTCCCGAAAGCCTTTTTCAATTTTTGCAAACACCGGACTGTTCTGAAAGCGGGCGACGATGGTATCGCGCGCAACATACTTTGCCACGATAAACGCGGCGACGGCTCCGAAAGTAGCGCCTACCAAAGACAATATCGCGCCCAAAACAGGACCGAAAGCGACACCTGCCGCAAGAGTAATTGGAAACGCAGGAAGCATAAACACAGCAATTAAAATGAAAAGAACGATAAATACAATCCACCCAAGATGTCCCAAACCGGCAAGCCATTCCTGCATAGTGTGCACACCTTCAAGGCTTAAGTGCTCGGTAAGACCAAGCCTGTTCGCGGTAAAAAAGACAGCGGCAATTACCACAACAGCGATAATAATTTTTACCAAGCCGCCTTTTTTATTTTTTTGTGTGTTTGTATCGGACATCTTTTACCCCTTTTATTTCATTGCGGCTTTAATAAGGCTCTTGCTTTTATAACGGTTGCCCCATGCCTTTATCGGATTTGCAAGAACATTAGCAGGGGGCGAAGTATTGGCATACACAACATCTCCCCAAATTAAATCTAGAATGTGCCAGGCATTTCCGCCAGCCTGAAGCATTGACGAACGGCAGGCTGCACAATAAACAACGATTTTATCAGTAGGGAAATCACCAACACGCCGAACCATCACACGTTTTGCAACATCGGGATTGGCAGGCACAACCATTCCGCCAAAACCACAGCAGCGCGTATTGGCACGAGTTCGTTCAGGCTCTACAGTTTTATATCCCAGCTCATTCATTATCCAGCGTATGCCGTCATGAATACCTGTATAATCGCGCACCGAGCATGAGTCGTGCAAGGAGAAAACCGCGTCACTGTTTTTTGCCTTACCGCGAATTTCTTCAGGCAACCCAATCTTCGGGAAAATCTCCCACAGCGAAGTTGTTTTGAAGTCCTTAACTTTTGAAAGAAGCTTCATGCAGCTTTGGCAAGACACAATAAGTTCGTCTATCTCGCAATACTTAATGTCATCAAGCAAATTCTCCAACCGCTTGTTAAACATATCAGCCTGCCCGATTGCCTGCGTTGGTTTTCCGCAACACTTTTGTATAACCGACAAATCAGGAAATACGTTTTTCAAATGTTTAACTGTCGCTTGAACATTTGCGGGTGAGTACGAAGGAAGCGCGCATCCCGGCATATATCCCATTCTGTTTGTTTTTTCGCTCATTGTTTTTTCGCTCCTTTAATTCTTGTTGTAAACAACTTTGAGAAGCCCAATTTCTGATGCATTTTTATCGCTTTGTGTCCAGGCATCGGTGATTCACCGCCGTGAGCTTTGACCATATCTTTGCGGATTGCGCCGAAGAGTTCGGCAAACTTGAATTCTTTGGGACAAACGAGTGTGCATTGATCGCACATATTGCAGGAGTACGCAATCAGAGGTTGAATATCTCCGTCTTCCAAAAACTGCTTAAACATTTTGCCCGGATAAAGTGTAAAGTCGTTAAGCATGATGCATTCGTCCATGCATTTTTTGCATTCGCATTTAATGCAACGCTGACCTTCTTTGGCGGCAGTTTCATCATCAAAACCTAAATCGCATTCCTCAAATGTACGCTTGCGGGTTTCCGCCGGCATCATTCTGGTATGCAGTCTTGGGAGATCGACAATATCGTCGGGAAGGGGAATATCAAGCTCTGTTTCAAACCAGTATTCATTAAGAAAATCCCTGTCCTTAGTTAAATCCTGACCCGAAAGAAAACGGTTTGCTGAAATTGCGGCTTTTCTTCCAAGTGCCAGCGCTTCAATAACGATCGTGCCGCCGGCGCAATCACCTGCCGCAAAAACTTTGTCTATGCCTGTATTGAGCGTTTGTTTATCCACGACATAACGCCCGCCGCCAGCCTGCTTCACTTCTCCGGCGGTAACATCAATTACCTGCTGTCCGGTGGCAAAAATAATCATGTCGCATTCAAGCTGCAGTTTTTCATCGCTGAAACTGGGGCTGAATTTTCCATCAGCGTCAAAAACTGAAACGCACTTTTTCATTTTTATGCCGCAAACTTTTCCGTTCTCGCTTGCAAGCTCTTCACCACCCCAGCCGCAATGAAAAGGAATACCTTCTTCAATTGCGCCGCTTTGCTCGTGCCCGCTTGCAGGCAACTCTTCTTTTTTTTCAAGGGATGCGATCATTACATCATTAGCGCCAAGCCTGAGCGCTGTTCGTGCGCAGTCCATCGCAACATCACCGCCGCCCACAACAAGAACTTTTTTGCCGACAGGAGTGTTTTTATTGTCTAAAGATGCACTGCGCAGAAAGTCAACCGCATTGGTGAGACCGGAAATGCCTTCAGCGCCTTTTATTGGAGGTATCGAACCTTTGTGAGCGCCAATTGCAACAATCACAGCATCGTAGCGTCCGGTAAGTTCCTTAAACGAAATGTCTTTTCCAACCTCAACACCAAAATTAAACTTAATTCCCAATCTACTCAAATATGAATATTCAAAATCAACTATTTTACGCGGCAAACGATATTCAGGAATACCCACGCGCAGCATTCCGCCTGAGGCATTAAGCTTTTCATAAACGCTTACTTCGTGCCCTTCTCTTGCAAGGTCAATAGAAGCCTGAGCGCCGGCTGGACCTGAACCAATCACGACAACTTTTTTCCCGCTTGCAGGCTTTTTGGAAATATCCCACAACTCTTCTTTATCTGCACGGTCTGCGGCATAGCGTTTCAGAGCGGCAATTGCGATTGGCTGTTTGTACTCTTTTTCGCGCCGGCATACGTCTTCGCACGGATGAGCGCAAATTCGCCCCAAAACGCCGGGTAAAAAAAGCTTTTCCCTGATTTTCAAAACGGCTTCAGTGAGCTTACCTTCCCCGATAAGATTTACATAAGCTTTAGCGTCAGTGTGCATTGGGCAGCGAGCTGAACAGAAAGAATTGTGTTCTCCCTGACAGTCTTTGGCAATTTCTTTTGCTTTCTCAATTATGGTTTGATCAAAAGTCTTCATGTAATAATTCCATCCCCTTTTCGCTTTTTTTTGGCGTATGCAATATAAAAGGCGGTGGAGTTTTCGCCGCCTTTTATATTGCAAATGTGTGTTAATTAGTTTCGATAGGATGTCCTGAAATTGAGTAATCGTTCCACGAGCCGTCATAGTTTAATACGCGCTGCGGCCAGCCTAAAACTTCGGTGAGCACAAACCACATATTTGCCGCGCGCACGCCGCCAAGACAATACACAATGATCCGCTGGTTATCAGGAATATGCGCAACAAGAGCTGTCAGCTCTTCGACCGATCTAAAAGTTCCGTCAGGATTTAAAAGGTCAACAGGATATGTTACCTGAATTGCGCTGGGAATTCGTCCGGCATTCCATTCGCCGGGTGAACGCACATCAAGTATTGCCCAATTCGGATTATGCTTTGCATCAAGAACATCAGGAAGATCGGCGTTTATAAAACCAACCCTGTTCACTGCCCTGAATTCCACCGGGGCGCGGGCAGGCCCGGCACCATCGTTGACAATTCCGCCGGCGGCAAGCCAAGCAGCTGTTCCGCCGTCAAGCAGCCGTACCCGCTCGTGCCCGAAAGCTCGCATCTGCCAAAAAAAGCGGGCTGCCCACAAATTGTTTTGATTGCAATAAACAATAATCGTGTGATCGTTGCTGATTCCGTGATGCCCCAAAACCATCTCATGAGCTTCCAGTGTCCCAAGCCTCATNGGATCACCGACCACTGTTTGCAAAAGCAAGGCACGGTTAATCCAGACAGCACCCGGAATAACTTGATTCGGTGCGGCAGAAAAATCCACAACAATGACATCATCTCTTTCCATAAGCTCAGGAAGCTCAGATGCTGAAACAAGCGAATACGGATTATGCATCCCAGTTCTCTCAACAATTTCTCCCATAACAAATGGGGTAGCGCGCGGCGGGCGTCCCGCCATGAAACCTGCTCCGAACAAAACACCGGCAACAATAACTGCTGCAACAACGATAGAAATCTTTTTCATCTTTTTCCCCTTAATTTGCAATTTTTGATAGATATAACTATCTATTGACAAAGCAAAGCAAATAGTATATAAAACTATNGNAACTGTATCATCACCATATCCAACAGTCAAGCATCTTTTAAAAATATTCTTAAAATAAAACGAAGAGGTNCGCAAAATATATGGAAATCAGACAACTTGAAACATTTGTCTGTGTGGCTAGAAACTTAAGCTTCTCCAGAGCTGCTGAAGAGGTAAACTTGTCTCAACCAACAATAAGNACTCACATTAGTTCCTTAGAAGATTATCTTGGCGTGCAGCTTCTGGTACGCAATACAAAGGAAGTTTCAATCACAAGAGCGGGAGANGATTTTTTGATCGTTGCGCAAAAAATGCTTTCCATTNGAGATCAAGCGCTGCACGATGTTAAGTGCAACGAATACAACGCGTGCGGAAATATTTCCATCCTTTCNTCAACAATTCCTGCGCAGCATTTATTGCCGGAATTAAGNGCGGCTTTTCAAGAACAGTACCCTAATGTTATTTTCCGTGTGGAACATGCGGACAGCAGAACTGTTGAGCAGAGCATGGGCGCCTTTCGGTATGACTTTGGCTTTATGGGCACCGCTCCGGATGACAACCGTTTTGTTCATTATCCTGTATGCGAAGACGAATTGGTTTTGGTTGTTCCAAACGACACAGCGATAAGTAATATGTCAATTCATGAAGGTTTTGCCGGTTTTATAACCGAGGTTCCGTTTATTACACGGGGAAGCGGATCAGGCACACGCGCAGAGATTGAAAGTATTTTTTCAAAGATTGGTGTTGATGTTCGCAAACT
>WQRS01000018.1 GCA_009786615.1 Treponema sp.
ACCCGCTAATGCTTGATACAGGGAGTTTTCGTTTAAGTAAAGGTGGAAGGCGCGATCGGGGAAAAAGCCGCCTAGGGCTTTGAAAAAACGCCGTTCCAGGGGATGGGGCAATGGGCAAAAAAGTCCGCGTTCGGCGGCATTTTTGAGTTCCAGCAAAACCTTCGGCGGTTTGTGCCCCAGAATCGCGCGCCCGCCCCAGCGCCATAGATCGACAAGCCGTTTCCCGCCTTCAAGGTACAGGTGAAAATCGCGCGCCCTAAGTACGGCGGGNAATAGGCGCAATAAAGAAGNCGCCTTAAAATCAGAATAAGCCAATTCAGTCCTCCCGTATTTTAGTAAAGCGCGAACTTTGGTGCAGGCTTAAAAAGCGGGTTTCGTGTCCTGTTTCAAAGACAACTTTGACTATGGGGCCATCGTCACTTTCGCGNATGTGCTGGACATAGCCGTATCCTTGATCATCGTGGTACACNTTNTCGCCCAGCGACCAGCGCCCNTCGGAGGACGTATCGCCCCTTTGCGGAGAGCGGCCTGTTTGAGAAAAGCCGCCTCTGCGGTGNATCTCGCCGTGNGCTCCGTTCCCATGCATCCCGCCATTAAAGCCGTACGGAGCNGCGCCGATAATCCGCACGCTTTTGCGGTCAATTTCCCTTAGAAAAATGGACGGCTCCATCGGCGAAGCTCTGCCGTACATACGCCTNAACGCGCAGGACGTAAGATAAAGNTCNTCCATTGCGCGGGTTGCGCCCACGTAAAAAAGCCGCCGTTCCTCCTCAAGCGCTTCGGCTTTTTTGTCGTCTCTGGGGAAAATCCCCTGCTCGATGCCCGTCATAATGACGCGGCGGAATTCCAGTCCTTTGGTGTTGTGCAGTGTGATGAGCGTGACAGAGTTTTTTGCGTCATGGGCGTTTGAATTTTCTTCCATGGAGCGATCAAGCTCTATGTGCTCAAGAAACTCCAAAAGACCGGCTTGTGTGGGGGCGTACAGGCTTGCGGCGTTGGCAACTTCCTGCAGGTTGTCAAGGCGCTGGCTGCCGCCGATTTCGTCAGTGGACAGGTGATACTCGGCAATGCCGCTTTCCTCGATAAGAGTTACCACGCAGGCAGAAAGCCCTTCACCAGCCGTTAGGCTTTCACCGGGTTTTTTGCGCTTTGCCGCCTGTTTTGCCGCAAGGGGATTTTCGGCGGGAGCGCCGGAACCGCCTTCACTAATATCCTCTTCAAGCGCCTCATTTTTCAACTCCGCGCGGCCTGTTTCAATGGCCTTAAGGAAAGCGCCAATTCCCGTGCGGGCTTTGGCGGGAAGTTCAGGCATTAGGCGCTGTGATGCAAGCGTTAGGTTTCCGGCATGGTTTTCGTTAAAATCCATAAAATCCCCATCCGCACTCCGCCGCATCGCCTCTTCCACGATGCGCCCGACTGTGGCAGGTCCTACGCCCCTTGCCGGTTTGTTTACCATTCGGCGGAATGCGATCTCATCGCGCGGATTAACAAGGAACGAAAGAAGTGCCAGCGTGTCCTTCACTTCCTCCCGCTCGTAAAACTTAAGCGAACCCACCACACGATACGGAATTTTCCGCCGCAATAACTCCGTTTCAAAACCCAGCGATTGGGCATTGGTTCGGTAAACTATTGCCCAATCCGAGTACGGAACATCCTTTCCGCTTTTCCCGATAAGTTCTGAGCAAAACTCGGTTTCCTCATCCTGGTCAGGCAGAAATGCAAGCACGGGTATTTTGCCTTCCCCGCGATCTGCCTTTAAGGTTTTCCCAAGCCTGCCGGAATTACGATCCACCACAGATGTTGCCGCCCGCAAAATTGGGGCGGTGGAACGGTAATTCCGCTCCAGACGCACGATGTCGGCATTTTCAAAAACATCGGGAAACTCAAGGATGTTTTTCACTTCCGCCCCGCGAAAGCTGTAAATGGATTGATCGTCATCGCCGACAACACAGATGTATGCGCCGGGGCTGTAAAGCGCCTTCAAAAGTTCTGACTGCGCAACGTTTGAATCCTGGTATTCGTCAACCATTATCACCCGAAAACGCTCTCGAAAACGCCGGGCGACTTCAGGAACATTTCTCAAAATCTCCACAGGTTTTTTTATAAGATCGCCAAAATCGACGTTGCCGATTTGAGTAAGCCGCTCCTCGTATTTTGCGTAAACGCCCCGGAACTTTTTGCGGTTGTCAATAAGGTCAAGGGCAGGATCATCAGGTGAAAGAAAGTAATCCTTTGCACGGGCAATGCTATTGGCAAAAGATTTGACTTCAGCACGCGGCTCACCTTCCATGATCGTGGACAAAAGTGTAAGGCTGTCATCATCGTCATAAATGACAAAATCAGACTTCATGCCGCCCGCCGCTCCGTTTCGCCTGAGAAACCACGCGCCAAAAGAATGGAAAGTTCTAAGCATTGCATCGGCAGCCCGCCCGTCGATAAGTCGCGCCCGTTCAGCCATTTCCCGCGCGGCTTTGTTGGTAAACGTCACCGCTAAAATTGAGCGTGGATCTATTCCCTGTTCGCGGATGAGCCACGCGATTTTGGTGGTGATAACGCGGGTTTTGCCTGACCCTGCACCTGCAAGGATCAACAGCGGCTTTCCGGTATGAAATACGGCCTGGCGCTGTTCGGCGTTGAGGATTTTTAGATAAGGAGGAATGGAGTCAGTCACAGTTGCCATTTTTGCTATTATAGTGAAAACAACGGCAAACAGTAATACAGTTGTTCTGAAACTTCAGTTTATGAATAATAGCGCTTGAAACAGTAAAATACACTGTATTGCAACAAACTGCCAATATCGTTATTCTGTTAATATCATGAACAACCCAGTTTCTTCTTATGTTGCCGCCAAAGGCTCCGCTTTTGATGTGGGCTTTTTGGCGTATCTCTGCAATCTTTCGGAAATTGCCAAGTCATCACCGGAAGTTGTTGCCTCAATTATCGGGGAGCTGGAAAGCCAGCGAAACCGCGTCAAACTCATCGCCAGCGAAAATTATTGTTCGCTTGCCACTCAGTTCGCTATGGGAAACCTGCTCACGGACAAATACGCCGAAGGGGTTCCTTACCGCAGGTTTTACGCGGGAACCGAGAATGTCGATGCTGTGGAATCGCTGGCTGCAAAGGAAGCCTGCGCGCTTTTCGGTGCGGAGTACGCCAACGTCCAGCCTCACAGCGGCGCGGATGCGAACCTTATGGCTTTTTGGGCGATTTTGTCGGCGAAAATCGAAAGCCCCGAACTTGCCAAAATTGGCGGGACAAACCTTTACCAGTTAAGCGACACCCAATGGAAGGAACTGAAAGGGCGTTTGGGGAACCAGCGCTTGCTGGGGCTTGATTACTATTCAGGCGGTCACCTTACGCACGGCTACCGGTATAATGTCTCTGCCCGAATGTTCGATGTATATAGCTACTCGGTTTCCAAAGAAACAGGTCTGTTGGATTATGATCAAATCCAGCGCCAGGCGGAAGAAGTAAAGCCGCTGATTTTGCTGTCAGGATATTCAGCTTATCCGCGCAAAATCGACTTTAAGCGGATGCGTGAGATCGCCGATTCGGTGGGAGCTGTGTTTATGGTCGATATGGCGCATTTTGCAGGGCTTGTGGCTGGTAAGGTTTTTTCAGGCACCTGTGATCCTGTGGCGCACGCCCACGTTGTCACCACCACTACGCACAAAACGCTGCGCGGGCCAAGAGCGGGACTTGTGCTTGCGGTGAAGGAGTTTGCCGAAGCGCTGGACAAAGGCTGCCCGCTTGTCATGGGCGGCCCCCTGCCGCACGTTATTGCCGCAAAAGCTGTCGCATTTAAAGAAGCGGACAGCCTTGAGTTTCAGGCTTATGCGAAAAAAATAGTTGAAAACTGCCAGGCGCTCGCCGCCGCCTGCATAAAAAACGGCATTGAAGTGCTAACAGGCGGCACGGACAACCATCTGTTCCTTGCTAACGTTCGCGCACTTGGCTTAACCGGGCGTCAGGCGGAAAGCGCCCTTTTTGAGTGCAACATCACGCTTAACCGCAACAGCCTGCCTTTTGATCCCAACGGCCCCTGGTATACTTCCGGTTTGCGGATAGGAACGGCGGCGCTTACAACGCTGGGCATGGGAACAGCTGAAATGGAAGAACTTGGGAGCATAATCGCGCTTGTGCTCAAAAACACCAAACCTGCGCCAAACGCGAAAGATCCGTCAAAAACCAGCAGATCGATGTACAATATCGAGGAAGCGGCAAAAACGCAGGCGCTTGAACGGGTGAAAAAGCTCATGGTGCGGTTTCCTGTGTACCCGCAAATTGATTTGCAGTTTTTGAAAGAGGCGTTTTTGTAAAAAATCCCTCACATCTTAATTCTGCCGCGCAAGCTCCGCGAAAGCGTAAGCCGGTCGGCGTACTCCAAATCCCCGCCGACAGGAAGCCCCGAAGCAAGGCGGGAAATTTCAAGCGGCGAGGCGGGAAACATTTCTTTCAGAAATCGTTGTATATACAGGGCGGTTGTGTCGCCTTCGATTGTGGGATTGAGCGCGAGGATAACTTCCCGCACACCTTCTTCTTTGATGCGCTCGGCAAGGCGGCTTATTGAAAGGTCGCTTGGGTTTACGCCTTCAAGCGGGGCGATAAGCCCGCCCAGCACATGGAATATACCTGAAAACTCTTTGGACTCATCAATAAGGCGCACATCCTGAGCGCGTTCCACCACGCAAAGCAATGCCCGCTCCCGCGCGGGATCGGCGCAGATTTGGCAAAGATCGCTTTCAGTGAAACTGCCGCAGCAGGAACAGCGTTTTATTGCCTTGTGCAGACCGGAAAGCTCGCCCGCCAAAGTTTGAGCGTAGGAAGAGTCAGTGTCAAGGATATGGTAGACAAGCCGCCCGGCGCTTTTTTTGCCTATGCCCGGAAGCTTTGAAAAAAGCGCCACAAGCCTGTCAAGGGCATCAAGATTTGAGCTCATGCGGGGAAGCCGGGCATACCGGGAAAGCCTTGCAAGGCCTGCATTCCGCCGGGGATCATCCCGCCAACTTCGCGGCTGATGGCTTCTTTCACTTTTTCCATGGCGTTGGCGAAAGCGGCGGCGATGAGGTCTTGCAGCATAACCCTGTCCCCGTCTTCCATTGCTTCAGGCGCTATCCGCACGGCAAGCACTTCCATCTTGCCGTTCATGTCGATTTCCGCCATTCCGCCGCCGGCAGAACCTGTCACTTTGACAGCCTCAAGTTTTTCCTGGAAAGAACCCATTTGTTCCTGAATCTTTTGTGCATTTTTCAAAAGGTCGAAGGGGTTTATATTCACTCTCTGTTCTCCTCTACAATTGTTCCCGGAATCACATCCAAAACTTTTTGGACTGCCGGATCGATATTTGAATTTGATGCCTGCGCCGATTTCATAGCAGGCGGCGGGCTTGCAGGCAAAGTAGGCGACTTTGTTTGCAAAGTCGCAGAATTCCCCTTTGTTGCCATGTACTGGCTATACGCCTGCGAGAAAGAGTCTTGCCGATCGCTGTCGTCAGGCGGCGAGTCGGGCTTTGCGGACGAAGCTGCTGCTGCATCCGGATCGGCTGCTGCATCCGGTTCGGCTGCTTGGGGGAACTCACCAGGAAGCCCTTCTCCTGATAAGTTCCCTTCAGCTAAAGGGCGGCTCACCTCGCTTAAGGTTTTTCGCGCCTGCGTTACGGTTTCGGCAAGTTCCGCAGGGGTTATCCACTTTTCAAGCCAGCAGAGCTTTGAAGCCAGCGTTTCAAGCTCAAAGCGGGGCGAAACCGAATAGCGTATGTCGCGGTGCAGAGCGTATAAGAGTTCGCCGGCCCGCTCAAGGCGGATGGCATCGTAACGCTCAAGCACGGCGGGGGAAAAACGGGCGGGGGGATAACCGAGCAGGGCTTCCCTCGTAATGCCCGCTTTCAGCAGAAGCAGGCTGTGATAGTAACCTGCAAGGTCTTGAACAAAAGTTTCCACCGCAACACCTGAAGAAAGCAGGTCATCTATGAGTGAGAGGGATCGGAGGAAATCCGCCGAAGCGCAGGCTTCGCCAAACTCGTTGAGCTTGTCCAGCCCAACAAGACCCAGTTTCTCGCGGATGAGCTGGGTGCGGATGTGCCCGCCGGAAAACGACACGACCTGATCGAACAGCGTGTAGGCATCCCGGCAGCTTCCGGTGGACTCCCGCGCTATCCAGAAAAGCGCCTCATCCTCAGCCTCAATTTCCATTTCGTTGCAAGCGGTACGGAGCAATTCTGCGATGGTCTCCACGCCAATGAGGCGGAAGTTGAACTGCTGACAGCGGCTTCGGATGGTGGCTGGAACTTTTTGAAGTTCGGTAGTGGCGAAAATAAAAACGACATTCGGCGGCGGTTCTTCGATTGTTTTGAGGAGGGCGTTAAATGCGCTGTTGGAAAGCATATGCACTTCGTCAATGATGTAGACTTTGTACCGCCCGGAACTTGGCGGGAAAAGCACTTCTTCCTTTATTTGGCGCACATCGTTTACGCCGGTGTTGGAAGCCCCGTCTATTTCAAGCACGTCCATGCTCGCGCCACGGCTGATTTCCACGCACTGGGCGCAGGTTCCGCAGGGATTCGCCGTTGTGCCGGTTTCGCAGCGTAGCGCCCGCGCAAGAATCCGTGCCGCGCTTGTTTTGCCGCACCCGCGCGGCCCTGAAAAGAGGTAGGCGTGGGCAATCTGCTCTGTTTGCAGTGAATTCATAAGCGTAGCGGCGACAAACTCCTGCCCCGCAAGCTCGTTAAATGTTTTTGGCCTGCGCCGGGTGGCGGTTACTTCGTACGGCATGGCGTAAATTATAGCTTGTTTTCATATAAACAAAAAGCCCCGCCAGGGTGATCACGGCGCCACGACCATTCGCTTGCCGTTGCTTCCTTCCGGACCTGGCGGAGTTGGGCGGCAGTCGTTCGCATGACTCCTGGCGAGGTGAGTCTATCATACATTAGTCTTCATTGAATGACAAGGGATAATTGTTTATAGTTGTCAGATGGAACTGGCAAAATTGATTGGCATCGGTGTTGTTTTAGGTATCTCCACCGCAATTCCCGGAGTTTCGGCTGGAACGCTTGCGGTGGTATTTAACATTTACGACAGGCTCGTAAGCGTAGTAACGCTTAATGTGAAAAAAATTGCCGCCGCGTGGAAGTTTTTGCTTCCCCTGATAATCGGCGGTGTTGCGGGCATTTTCCTTTTCAGCAGGCTTGTTACAATGCTGTTTGAAACTCATCCCGTACAGACCTTCTGGTTTTTTTCAGGCATTATCGCCGGAAGTCTTCCTATGGTTTACCGCAGGGCTTGCCGTTCGGGATCGCCGTTTCCTTCCCTGCCGTCAGCTATCTGCGCCATTGTTGCCTTCCTGCTCATGGTGTTGATGGTGCTGGCAAGACCTTCGCCGCAAGCGTTGCCGCACACCGCTCTTACGCCTGAAGTTTTGGGCACACTTGCGGCAGGCGGCGCGCTTGCAGGTCTGGCGATGATCATTCCCGGCACGTCAGGCTCGTTCGTATTGCTTGTGATAGGGCTATACCGCACCGCCGTTCAAGCCGTTGCCGATTTGAATATCCCGCTTATTGTGCCGCTGGCGGCAGGCGCTGTTTTTGGTCTTTTCGCAGGCGCGGCTTTGGTGCGCTATCTCCTGGCAAAAGCGCCCCGCGTTACTTACGGCACTGTTTTGGGGCTGGTGGCAGGATCGCTTATCGTTCTGTTCCCCGGCGGCTTGGGAACCGGCATTGGGGCGGCTGTTTCTCTGGCGGTGGCTTTTGCGGGTTTTTTTGTTTCGTATGCGGCGGGAAGGGGGAGGGATGCCGCCGTGTGAAGCAACGCACGGCGAGCGGCTTTCAAGCCGCTTAAACGCCGCAATTACCTTGATAAGCATTCCTAATTTTGCTACATTTACAATATGCATCGCGGCTTTTGTTGGGGAGATTAACTGCAATGGAAACCTTGTTAAAAGTAAAAACACGGCAAGAACTACGTGACTGGCTAATGAAGCACTCAATGACGGAAAAAGAAGCGTGGGTATTTTCGGTCATCAAACCAGCGCCCGGAAAATTACTGTATTTGGAAATTGTGGAAGAAGCTCTCTGCTTCGGGTGGATAGACAGCACAAAAAAAGTCATTGAAGAAGGTAACATACAGAGAATCACACCAAGAAAAAAGAACAGCAACTGGACAGAGCTAAACAAAGAACGCGTGCGCCGCCTTGAAAAACTCGGTCTCATGACCGACATGGGCAGAAATTGCCTGCCGGATATGTCCCCGCAATCCTTTACAATCCACCCGGAAATCATAAGCGCTCTGCAATCTGAAGCGGAAGTGTGGGAAAACTACCTCGCATTGCCGGAACTTTACAAACGCATCCGCATAGACACCATTCAATCCTGCCTGAAAATCAAGGACACTGACTTGTACACAAAACGGCTGCAAAAATTTATAGACAGCACCCGCCAAGGCAAAATGTACGGCGCATGGAACGATGACGGTCAACTGTAAAACAACAATGACAGCATACGAAAACTGCCTTCTCTGTCCGCGCTCTTGCGGCGTAAACCGCAATGCAGGCGAGCGCGGCTACTGCGGTGAAACATCAGATTTGCGAATTGGTTTCTCNGGGATACACAACGGTGAAGAGCCGCCTATTAAAGGCTCAGGCGGTTCGGGNACGATTTTTATTTACGGCTGCAATTTGGGCTGTGTATTTTGCCAGTGTTTTCAAATATCGCAGGGGAATGATATTTTTCAGAAAAAACACAGCGGGCAGGAAATGTGCAGGAAAGTTGATACAAGTGAGTTCGCAGAGATGTGTCTTCAACTTCAGGAAATGGGAGCGGAGAACATCAACATCGTGACCGGAAGCCATGTTGCCCCGGCGGTTGCAAGCGGGTTTAAGTCGGCACGGGAACAGGGCTTGTCAATTCCGGCACTGTGGAATTCGTCAGGTTACGACGGAGAGGAAACACTTGAAATAATAAAAGAGTTTGTTGACGTTTATTTGCCCGATCTTAAAACGCTTGATGTATCAATAGCGCGGCAATTTTCCAACGCGCCTGATTATCCTGATTGCGCGGAAAACGCGATTCGCAAAATGCTTGAATACCGCCCTTTGCGCTTTGGGAAAAGTCCCGGAAGCTCAGGCGCAGAAAATGTCATGCTTTCAGGCGTGATGATCCGCCATCTTATCCTTCCGGGCTTTTTGGAAAATACAAGGCAAGTGCTGCGCTGGTTTGCCGAACATTGCAACGGCTCTGGCGATCAACGCGCATTGCTTTCGCTTATGACTCAATACACGCCGGCGTATATACCNGGAGTAAAAACTNANATTCCTGCCCGTTATGTTTCCCAAAGCGAATACGATGCGGTTCTTTCNATGCTGGATGAGTTTGGCATAACCGAAGGCTTTTGCCAGGAACTGGTAAGCGAGGCAAACTGGCTGCCGGATTTTTCAAAGGAAAATCCCTTTCCGCAAGGAATTTCGCAGCCGCTCTGGCANTGGAAAAACCTAACGCCATAAGCTTTGAGAACAAAAAAAGGGTTCTTAAGGCGTTTAGCGCCNCAAGAACCCCCGCATTAAAAATGCTTAAACCTCTTTATTTACCGTAGTAAACCTTCGTGTAGATTTCCTTCATTTCGGCCATGAGCGGATAGCGCGGATTGGCGCCTGTGCACTGATCGTCAAAGGCTTGCTCTACCATCTCATCGAGCTTGGCAAGGAAGTCTTTTTCAGGAATTCCAAACTCTTGCACAGAGCTCACTATGCCTACGCTTGCACGCAGCTCATTGATCTTCTGCACGAGTTTCTCGGTTTTCTCCTCATCGCTCTTTCCTTCAATGCCGATGAACGATGCGACTTCCGCGTAGCGCGCGACCGCTTTGGGATACTTGTACTGGGAGAACGCACCCATTTTCACGGGGTTGTCTGTGGCGTTGTATCTGATGACTTCGCCGATCAAGAGGGCGTTGGCAACACCGTGCGGCAGGTGGAAGAACGCGCCAAGTTTGTGCGCCAGCGAGTGACAAATGCCCAAGAATGCGTTGGCAAAAGCCATACCGGCAATGGTCGAGGCGTTGGCCATTTTTTCCCGCGCTTCTTCGTTGGTGCCGTCGCTGCATGCGGTAGGCAGGTACTTGAAGACGTTTTTAATCGCCGCAAGCGCAAGCCCGTCGGTGTAGTCGGTGGCGAGCATGGACGCATACGCTTCAAGCGCGTGTGTGAGCGCGTCCATACCTGATGCGGCGGTCAGAGCTTTGGGCATCTGCATCATAAAGTCGATGTCGATGATCGCCATATCAGGCATGAGCTCGTAGTCGGCAATAGGATACTTGATGCCGGTTGCATCTTCGGTGATAACGGCAAACGGAGTCACTTCGCTTCCGGTACCCGCTGAAGTGGGGATAGCGATAAAATCAGCCTTTTCGCCCATTTTCGGAAGGTGTACACACGTTTGCGGATGTCCATGAAGCGTGTTACGGAATTCTGGAAGTCAACATCCGGGTGCTCATACAAGAGCCACATAATTTTACCAGCGTCCATAGCCGAGCCGCCGCCGAGCGCGATAATGCAGTCAGGTTCAAAGCTCCGCATTGCTTCTGCGCCTTCCATAGCCGATTTCAGTGTCGGATCGGGCTTCACTTTGTAGAACGTTGTGTGGCGGATGCCCATTCCGTCCAGCTTCTCGGTAATTGGCTTTGTATATTCGTTTTTATACAAAAACTCGTCCGTTACGATAAACACTTTTTTCTTGTCATAGACATCTTTCAGTTCGCAAATCGCGACACCGAGTGAGCCCTTTTTAAAGTAGACCTTTTGCGGGGTCCTGAACCACAGCATATTTTCTCTCCTTTCGGCAACAGTTTTAATGTTGAGCAGATGTTTTACACCAACATTCTCAGATACGGAATTTCCACCCCACGAACCACAACCAAGCGTCAACGAAGGTGCAAGACTGAAGTTGTACAGGTCACCGATGGCGCCGTGTGATGAAGGAGTATTCACAAGGATACGGCAGGTTTTCATCATGCTTTCAAACTTCGCCAAATCCTGATTTTCGCGAGTGTCGATATAGATGGATGCTGTGTGCCCATAGCCGCCGCCGACAATAAGTGTTTCGGCTTTTTTTACCCCTTCTTCAAAGGTTTTGTA
>WQRS01000019.1 GCA_009786615.1 Treponema sp.
GGGTCGCCGCTCAAAAGACCAAGAACAGCGTTGAAGTGTTTTCCCGCGTTGGAAAAGTCGCGGCGATAATATAAATCCATGCCTTTATTGTGTATTGCCCAGGCTTTTGCCTCATTTGCACCGAGGTTTCTTTTGGCGGTATAAATCTTTACACCTTTGGTTTTTCCCTTAACCGCCACGGTATCCAAAAGCCTAAACGACAGTGATGGCTCGGCTTTCGGCATCGCCTTAATTGTGTCATAAAGAGTNTCGGAAACCAACACATCAGAGTTGTAGTTTTTGGTAAGCCCTTCCATGCGGGAAGCCAGGTTCACCATATCGCCGATAACGGTGTAGTCCATTTTCCGCTCACTGCCTATGTTGCCGACAGTCACTGTGCCGTAGTTGATGCCAACACCTATATGAAACTCAGGCTTTCCGATTTTCCGCTGGTTCTCGTTAAAAACCTTCACAGCCTCCGCCATATCAAGCGCCGCTAAAACCGCCTGTAGTGCGTCATCATCGTGTTTGACCGGAGCGCCCCAAAACGCCATGATCGCGTCTCCGATATACTTATCCACTATGCCGTTACGGTTCATGATGATGTCAACCTGACCGGAAAAATACCGGTTAAGCGAATTGACCAAATCATCCGGCGCCATGTTTTCAGAAATTGTCGTAAAGCTTCGTATGTCCGAAAAAAGGATCGCCAGTTCCCGGTTTTCACCGATAAGCATGGATTCAGGTGAGGCAAAAAACTTATCGATTAGGTCTTTTGGGACATACTTTTGGAATATCTGGCGGATGCGCTGTTCTTTTTTTCCTGCAAGCACCGCGTCAAAGGCGTAACGTTTTATTTGGGCGTAAGCCTTTTCCAGCTCGCTAATCATCACATTAAATGTTGAGGCAAGCTTGCCTGTTTCATCGCGGTATTCGACTTCCACTCTCGAAGACAAATCGCCCCCCGACGTAATGCCGTTCATCGCGCTCACTACGCGCGCAAGCGGATTGGTAAGGTGGCGGGCGAAAATGATGAGTATGAGTATGGCGACAACGGCGGTAATTGCCAAAACAATAATAGTCTGCAAGCGAATTCTATGGGCATCATGGTAAAAGGTACTTACCTTTTCTGTGAGGAGGACGTGCCACTGGAAAGGCGGGAAGTAAAACGCGGTCATTATTCTGGGTTCCCCTCCCAAAACCGCCTGAAAAACGCCTAAGTCGCCATCAAATAGCAAAGACAAGAGCGTTATGCGCTCATCGTCTGTGATGGTTATCTCACCTGTCGCCATGACCATATTCCCGAAGTCATCCAATGCAAGGATAACTTCGGTGTCGCTTAAAACGATACCCGCCGCGTATTGCATGACAGCGTTTTGCGCGGCAAGAACCATATCAGGGTTACCAGCGAAGTTATTTTCAGTAAGAAGGCTCCACTGGTTTTCGGCGTAGTTTTCAAGCCACGTGGCTTTGAAACTTAAAAAACTTTGCGCGATTCTGGTGATGCCTGAACGGGCTGAAAAATACGAAGCAGTTTGAGCAAGACCGAGCGCGAGTAAAACAACCGGAAGAACAACCAGTATAATCTTTGAACGAATTTTCATCTCGCACAAAGTCTAGAGCATTCTGTGCTCTTTAGCAAGGGCGCGACAGCCGACACAGGAAAAAGAAAATGTGAAAAAAAGTATGACAAAGATGTGCAAATGTGATATAATCTTCTCATGAGATCTATACGAAAAATTTTTAGAATAGCGATGCTCCTTTGTCTTGCCATTCCAATTTTGGCCATGGCAGAATCTTCTGAGGGGGGAAAAGCTTGGCTTATTCCTATTCACGGTGATATAGAGCCATCCACTGCAGCTTTCGTGCGGCGTGAAGCCCGCAGAGCTATGGCACAGGGGGCGGATTACATTATTTTTGAAATTGACACATTCGGCGGCAGAGTTGACGCCACATTACAAATCACTTCCTTTATTACTTCGATAACAAGCGCCCGCACTATTTCGTGGATTACACCTGGCGAAACATCGGTTGGCATAAGCTGGTCGGCAGGCGCAATCATCGCCTTCTCAACGCAAGATATTTTTATGGCACCCGGAACTTCAATTGGGGCGGCGGCACCTGTGCTCGCCGGTCCTGAAGGGGCAACGGCGGCAGGGGAAAAATCCGTTGCGGCAATCCGCTCGCAAATGACAGCGCTTGCCGAGCGAAACGGCCATCCTGTGGGCATAGGGCTTGCGATGATAGACTTCGATGTGGAGTTGTGGGAAGTGATTGTTGACGGTCAGCCGCAGGCGGTGACTTCCGAAGAACTTCTGCGCATGGAAAGGGAAGTTGTTGCCGGTGTTCCGCACATCGAGCGTATCAGCGTAATCAGCGAGCCTGGGAAACTGCTTTCCCTTTCGGCAGGCGAGGCGCACCATTTCGGGCTTTTGGCAGGACTTGTTGACAACCGCGATGAACTTTTNATNGCCATTGGCTCTCCCGCCGAACTTACCGAGTCTTTCCCAAGCATTGCCGATTCGATCGTGTCATTTCTCACTTCCGGTGCCGTGCAGGGCATTCTAATCCTCTTGGGGCTTGTGCTCATTTTTCTGGAGCTCCAATCCCCCGGTTTCGGATTGCCGGGCATTGGCGGCGTAATGGCGTTTATGATAGTGTTCGGTTCAAGCGCCCTCTTAGGCAGAGTTGACTCCCTGGAAATCATCCTTTTCTTGGTAGGGCTGACGCTGTTAGCCGTGGAGATATTCATCTTGCCCGGCTTCGGAGTGCTCGGCATTTCAGGAATTGTCGTCATTGCCTCTTCTCTGGTACTATCTATGCAGGATTTTGTCGTGCCGGGTCTTGAGTGGGAATGGGAGGTTATGGGCAGAAATGTGACTGTGGTGCTTGCAAGCATTGTGGCGTCTATTTTTGTGATTGTGGCTCTGGCTCTGCTTGGTCCGAAAATCAAGATGTTCGACAGAATCATGCTAAAATCTGCCATCACTGGTACTGCCGGCGGACCTGACCCGGATTCTCCTGCGATGAAGGCGTATGAAAAGTATGCTCCGTTAGGATATTCGCCGCATTCGGTTATGGCTTACGAAGATGAGGAAGTTTTTCTTGCGCTGGTTGGAAAATCAGGCGTAACTGACTCTGTTTTGCGGCCGGCAGGAAGGGCGGTTTTTGACGACAGGGTTTACACCGTAGAGGCAGACGGTGAGTTTGTTGAAGAAGGAAAAAATGTTATTGTTACCCGCGTGCGGGGAAATAGAATTATTGTAAGAAGGGCACAAGGAGTGTAGCATGTATTTCACACCGTTACTTTTTCTCTACGTTATAATAGGCTTAATAGCACTTGGTTTTTTAATCCTATTTTTCCGGTTTTTTGGGCTGTGGCTTAGAGCCTTGCTTTCAGGCGCGCATGTTGGCATGGGCAGGCTTATCGGAATGTGGCTGCGCCATGTTACACCCGGCGTTATCGTTGATTCAAGGATCATGCTTACCAAAGCAGGTATTGATATCGCAAGTGATATGCTTGAAACGCACTTTCTGGCGCGCGGAGACGTATACAAAGTCAGCCGTTCACTGGTTGCGGCGAACAAAGCGAACATTCCCCTGCCCTTCCAGCGGGCGGCGGCGATTGACCTTGCAGGTCGTGACGTATACGAAGCGGTGCGCACCAGCGTCAATCCCAAAGTTATTGACTGCCCGGACGCAACCAAAGGTAAAACGACAATTGACGCCGTTGCAAAAGACGGAATTCAGCTGCGGGTGAAAGCGAGAGTTACTGTGCGCGCCAACATCGAACGGCTTGTCGGCGGTGCAACGGAAGAAACCATCATAGCCCGTGTAGGCGAGGGTATCGTTACCACAATCGGGTCTTCAGAAAGCTACAAAACCGTTCTTGAAAACCCCGATAACATTTCCAAAACCGTTTTGAAAAAGGGTCTGGATGCGGGAACCGCGTTTGAAATCCTTTCGATTGACATAGCCGACGTGGACGTTGGAGAAAATGTCGGCGCGAAACTCCAGGCAGACCAGGCCGATGCTGATAAGCGCCGCTTCCAGGCGGAAGCCGAAAAGCGCCGTGCCGCGGCTTTGGCGCAGGAACAGGAAATGATAGCCAGAGTGCAGGAAAACCGCGCCAAAGTAGTGCTTGCCGAGGCGGAAATTCCCCTTGCCATTGCAGAGGCTTTCAAAAGCGGGCATTTGGGCGTCATGGATTATTACAGGCTTAGGAACATCCAGGCTGACACTGACATGAGATCGTCCATTGGCGGCGGACAGCCGGGAGCGGGTAACACCAACACTAATCCCGGAACTCCTCCCCCTTCAAATCAAGGGCGCTAACGGAGCAGGCTGATGTTTGAAAACTTTTCCAACCTGATATTTATTGCCATTGCTTTGGCAATATTTATCGGGCGGACAGTTGCAAGGGCAAGAAAAGAGCGGGAAGAGGCGGCGGATGAAAAAAAAGCCGCCCCTCCCCCACCGCCGCAGCCCAGGGTTCAGTCCCTTCACTTCGAGGAGAAGGCTCCAGCCGCCACAAAGCTGGCGAAGCCCCCTGCCAAAAAGCCTGCGGCTAAGGTTGTCCAACAGCCGACACGAAGGGAAATTCCTCCGGCGGTTACCGCCGAACAACTTTTCCCTGCGAAGGCTATGGCTCCAGTTGCGGCTGTCAGACAGCAGGATGACTTTTCCTCATTTAATCTGGGCAATATTACTCCGCTCCAGCAAGCGGTGGTGATGTCGGAAATTTTGGGGCCGCCAAAAGGCTTAAGAGAGCAATAATTCCTTAAAACGCTTGCTTTAAGATGTCGTAAGCGCCTTCGCTCGTGACTGTCCAGGGAGATGCGGAAACAAACTCAAGACCTCTGGCAGCCTCAGCGATGGGGACAAGCCGGTCAAGGAAAAGATCAAAATCTTTTAAACGAGCGGGCACTTCCAACTGCCCCATAAGGCGGCGGACAAGCTCAATGGCCATGTTTGCGGCGTCTGATTTTGGAATTTCGTCAACAGCTTCACCCATAAGCAACGCCGCCCGCGCCATACGTTCGGGTTTTGCGGCAACAAGTTTTTCCATCACATACGGCAGCACAACTGTTGAGCACCACGACTTTGGTATTTGAAACTTACCGCTTAGTGAGTACGACAAAGCCGTTCCTATTCCCGGCGGGCTAATCGGAATAGCAAGCGACATCAAAAAGCCGGCGTTTGCTGAGGCGCTTAAGTAATCGAAGGGCTGACTGTCGGTATATGAATGCAAAATACGCGCGTAGCGGGAAATTGCCTGTTCCAAAAAAGCATCGGAAAGAAAGCACGCACTGGAAGAGCAGTAAGCTTCAAGAGAAGCGCATATTCCGTCAAAGGCTGCGGTGGAAGCGTGTTGATCACTTAAAGGCTCAAAAAGGCTTGCGTCAATGATAACTGAACGGCAAAGCACGTAAGGGAATCTGACCAATTTAACAAGCTTATCGCGCGGGTCTATAGCGGGGAAATAATCGGTAAGCAAAAAAGGATCACCGCTGCTGGCTGTGGGAATGGCAATGTACGGAATGCCTGAAGATTCTTCCCTTCTCCCGTCCAAAAACTCATAAACCCCAAAGGAGGATGATGCCATGATTGACACAAGACGTGCAATGGACTGGGTTTTAAGTCCGCCAAAACCTATAACCAGGTCGCAACGGGAGCCACGCGCNAAAGAAGCGCCGCTTTCAGCAGCATCAGCGGTAACTTGAGTGGGAATTTCATCAAAAATGATTGTAGAAAGACCTGAGTCTTCCAGTATTTTTACAAGGCGATCNACCAGGTCATTTTCACGTAACTTCTGCTCGACAGCAATTAATATTTTGCTGCCATGTTTTGCGGCAAGCGAACCGGCACGGTTTATTGTATCCCGCCCGACGATGATTTCAGGATCCAGCTTGAAAAATGTATCTGACATCGAAAGCTTTTACCCCNCCGAAAAAAAATCCGACCAGTACCTACGANAAGGCGCTGGTCGGAGGACGGCTCCCCGTTCANCACCCCTTTTTAACCGAAAAGGGTGCCTATTANCCTGTCCGCTGTAGCGTTCACAATCTGGTCATTAAGGTAGGCAGGGTCGTTTATCCGCTCCCGTAACTGGGCNACTCGATCCGCCCTCACATCAGGAGCNGAGGCAACGAGTTCCCGAACCCGCAGCTGTTCCGCGCGCTCTTGTGCTTCCGCAGAAATGCTGATGGAATCAGCATTCGGAACGCCTTGAGTGCCGCCTACGCGCCCTGGCTTTCTTTCAGGCTGTATGGAATCTATTGAACTTATTCTATCAATGGTCATACTCTCAACCTACCTGTGTACATTATCGGCGCATAACCTTTAATAGTTAATAGCCTGCACAGNTTAACATTGTACATCTTTTTCAGATTTTTTGCTAGATACAAACACCGAAAATTCACCACGAATTTCACTTTTTTCCGATCTTTCACACAAAATTTCGTAAATTTCAGCACTTGACCCCCGCAAATATTCCTCNTGTACCTTTGTCATTTCCCTCCCGACGCACACATAACGCCTACTATCTAAATCGGCTAAATCCTTGAAAAGCTTCACGATTCTGTACGGAGATTCGTAAATAACAAAACCGAAGCCACCGTCNAAAAGCTCTTTTAAGCGGCTTAAACGGCGGCCGGGCTTGGGCGACAAAAAACCTTCAAACAACACGCTTTTGTCCATGCCGCCGCAAACGCTTATAAGGCTTGCAAACGCNGAAGGACCGGGAATCGGGATTACATCNTGGGCGGCTTCGGCGGCTTTGCGCGCAAGCAGGGCTCCNGGATCGCTTAAAGACGGAGTGCCGGCATCGCTTGTGTAGGCAACAGTTTTGCCCTCATCAAGAAGGGCGATGATTTTTTTTGCGGCAAACTGCTCGTTTCCTGAGCGGCAGGAAATCGTTTTTACGTGCACACCTAAATGGCTTAAAAGTTTCCGCGTTTGCCGCGTATCCTCGCAAGCCACAATATCGGCGTTTTTCAGCGTTTGCGCCGCACGAAAACTTATATCGCCCAGATTTCCTATTGGAGTACCGATAATATATAAAACAGCCACTATTTGTAGTATACTACATTGTCGAACAAAAAATGAAGGAGCGGCAAAGACAATACCATGAGGGAAATTGTTGAAGTCTTGGTTTTTGTGATTATAGGGATTATCCTCATCTGGGTTGGCTATGCGCTTTTTTTTCGTATGGGCATTCCCGCGTTTGGCGGGATGCGTGGTTTCCGTCTAGGCAAGCGGCGGGCGAACAAAAACGAACGCGCCGGCAAGGCAGGTGATCCGCAGATCTGCCCCGTGTGCGCAGGTAAATTGGACAGCGGGCAGCTTGTCAGCTCTCTGGCTTTCCCTTCGCTAAACGGCGGCAATGACCGCTTCATGCACATAAGAGGATGTTCAGACTGTCTAAGAGGTAAACGGGAAAGAATATGCCCGGTCTGTAACAAAGTGCTTAAAGGCGAAGAAATACTTATTTGCAGGCTTTTCGAACGCACTCTCCGAAAACCGCATGTTCATGTACTCGGCTGCACAACTTGCAAGGGACCGCCTTCAAAGCGCTAACCGTAGTAACTGGCCCCTGTGCCTTTAGTCCCCCTCTGTGTTATACTCCCNNCAACAGGAGTTTAACAGCATGGCCCTTAATTGCGGTATTGTCGGACTTCCCAATGTNGGGAAGTCCACCATTTTTCAGGCCCTTAGTTCTGTTCAGGCGGAAACGGCAAATTATCAAAGTTTCAACAAAAACCCGAATATAGGCATTGCCAATGTGCCCGATGCCCGCTTAACAAAACTAAGCGAGATTTTTAAGCCCAAACGCACCATTCCTGCCACGGTTGAGTTTATCGATGTGGCNGGGCTTGTGAAAGGTTCGTCCAAAGGAGAGGGGCTTGGGAATCAGTTTCTTGCGCACATACGGGAAGTTGGAATCATCGCCCATGTTGTCCGCTGTTTTGACAATCCCAACGTTCTCCATGTCAACGACAAAATTGATCCTGAATCGGACATCGAAATTATCAATATCGAGCTTGCGCTTGCTGATTTGAGTACGATGGCAAAACGCCGCGAACGCGCCGAGCATACCTTAAAAGTGAAGGCGAAGGCGGAACACAAGGCGGCGGAAACCGTACTTGCGGTGCTTGATAAAATCGGGGTGGTTTTGGAAAACGGCGGCTCGGTGCGGTCGGTTCAGTTAAGCGATGAAGAAAAAGCGGCAATTTATGACTGCCATTTTATCACCGCCAAACCCATGTTATACGTGTGCAATGTTGACGAAGACGGAATACGTTCCGTTGCGGAAGGCAGAACAAACGCAANTACNGCCTATGTTGATGCGGTGCGTAAACACGCGGCAAGCGAAGGTTCCACCGCCGTGGTAATTTGCGGTAAATTTGAGGCNGAGCTGATAAGCATTGAGGACGCAAGTGAAAAGCAGGCGTTTCTTGATGAGCTGGGGCTGAAAGAACCTTCACTTTCCTCCATGATTCATGCGGCGTACGAGCTTCTGGGCTTGCGTACCTTTTTCACCACAGGCGAGGATGAGTGCCGCGCGTGGACTATACATTCAGGTGATCCCGCACCAAAAGCCGCACGTGCCATACACACGGATTTTGAAAAAGGTTTTATCAAAGCCGATGTTTACACCTGCGATGATATTATTAAATATGGAAGTGAAGCGAAGATCAAAGAGGCCGGCAAATACCGAATCGAGGGTAAAGAGTACATCGTACAGGACGGTGATGTGATGTTTTTTAAGTTCAACGTATAACGCTACTCGTCCAGTTCCCGCTTCACTTCCTCAAGACGCTTTGAAAGCGTTGCGATGGTGCGTTCAAGACGGGTCTTTTCCTTCTCAAGTTTGGCGCGGCTTGAGTCTTCATCATCGTCAGGCTTTTGCCGGATAGCCATTTTCACCGTGTCCGGGCTTTTGCCTGTTAAAAGCGCATTCTCTGACCATTTGCGCTTTTCCTCGTTTGTGATACCCGCCAAAAATCGCATATTGTCAGCGCCTGTTTCGGGGTTCAAATTGTACTGAAACATCCTCACCGCAAGGTTTGCCGCCTGCCTTGGAATGCGGAGCACCCGGTCTATGTAGTCCTCATAACGCCCGCCTATACCGGCGCAAATTTCGTGTGCCTTCAATAAAAGCTGCCCCAGTTCTTTTACCAGATTTCCGTTTTCACTTAAATATTTTTTTCTGATGGTATCGGTCAACGTCTCAAGTTCTTTTGAGTCAGAAAATACGTCTTTGTAAATCTCCTTTTTTTCCGCCTTCTCAAGCAAGTCGTGGAGTATAGCCCAGAACTCAGCCGTGTGCGCTCTGGGAGAAAGATGCCCGCCCCGCGCACAGGCATGAAGATGGTGAGCATACTCGTGAATGGCGGTGTACAACAGAAGATTGTCGTCGGAAAAATTGCGGTTATGGATGATAATTTCACAACTGTCAGGTTTATAAAGACCGTTTACCTTTTTACTTTTTTTCCCGGAAAATATCACGGTAAACTCCTGTGGAGCGTCCTGTACCGCAAGCAGCTTTTCCTTCACTTGGCTTTGAGTCATGGAAAAACCTTATCCCAACGCGCCGATTTTTTCCAGAGCCAGAACCGCGGCGGCTACGCAGGCGGTTTCTGTCCGCAGTGCCCGCTCGCCCATGGAAAGGCGCAGGAAGCCTGCCTTTTCAAGTTCCTCCCGCTCACGGTCAGACCAGCCGCGCTCGCAGCCCACCGCCATCACCATCGGCTGTCCGAGCGCGGAAAGCAGGGCAAGGCTGCCTTCGGGGCGTGTGTTGTCCAGGGCGATTAGAATCGGGCTGCGCGAAAGACTTCCGCCGGCATACGCGCTCCACGGGCGGGTTGAAGAAGTTTCCTGCGAAGAAGGCGGCATATCCCAGACTCGCCCCGCAAGCCAGTCTTCAAGAGAATTGTAAACAGAAAGCAGAGGTATCCTTGTGTCCCGCGCCTGAACCGCGCCTTCGATTAAAGCCGCTTGAGCGCCGCCATCGCTAAACAGCTTTGTGTCGCGGTAACTTTTTTCCCCAAGTTCTGTCCCGATTAAGTCAACGGCTTGCAGCCCAAGATTGGAAAGGTCGCGAAGAAGTCTGCGTATCTGAATGGGACGGGGAAAACCAACCGCCATGCGGACGGGAAAACGCGGCGGCGGCGGATGGCTGAGATCAAGTGAATAAAATAGCGAGCCGTCCAAGCGCACCGTTTCAATGCGCCCAAGACCTAAGTTCCCGCCGATAATGCCCGCCTCAAAAACCTCACCTGGCTTTTTGCGCAACACTTTTAACAGATGAAGCGTTCGCTCATCCCTACGCGGCAAAGGCTTTCCAATTTCAGCCGAATCAAAAAGGATAATGTTCACAAAAGCATTATATCACAAAACAATTATGCGCTTTCAAGCGAAACTATCTTTTTTGCCTTTTTAAGGAATTCCCCGACCTTTTTCTCCGCTTCACGCATCTGACTTACTGACAAGTTAAGCACATTGGAAATCTGTTCAAGCTCATTCATTTCCTTATCAATAAATGTTCCCTGCTCGTAAATTTTCTCCGAACCTTCTTTTACATCGTCGGTTACCTGCTTTACGACCCTCAAAACATCTATGACTCCCGCACCTTCGACCGCGTGCGCTTCAACGGCAACACCAACTTCACCGAAGGAATAGTCCATGTCTTTGATACCTGAAAAAATCGCAGTTATTGATTCAATGGTTGTATTGGAAATTTTTCCTATCTGCTCAATTAGAACTTCCATTCGTTTTATTTCTCCGGCAATTGCATCAGACTCTTTGGAAGAAAGCTCCGCCAGTTTGCGCACTTCCCCGGCAACAACTGAAAAACCTTTTCCCGTATCACCGGCATGAGCAGCTTCAATGGCGGCATTCATCGCCAAAATATTTGTCTGTCCTGCAATGTTTGCAATAGTTCTATTCGCGTTAAAAAGTGTCGCGGATCGCTGCTGCATTTGCCTTAAATC
>WQRS01000020.1 GCA_009786615.1 Treponema sp.
ACCCCTTTCGGTGACCTTTCTGTGGACAGGCGCGTTAATCGAAGGCTCACTTCCTGTTCCACGTTAATCAAAGAAAATGATATTCTTCACCTTTGCGAACATTCAATCGAAGTTCTCTTGCCCATGATTAAATTTTGTTTTCCCGACGCAAAAATAGTTCCCATCCTCACACAAGGCTGCAAGCCCGTACTCGTTTCAGCATTAAGCAACGCGTTAAGGGAAATTTCTGAAAACTACCTTGAAAAAAGCCTTTTGATCGTAAGCAGCAATGTTTCNACAAGTTACGATATGGATAAAGCGCTTTCAATGGCGGATGAGTTTAGCGCGGCTTTATCCGGTCAGCAAGCGCACGGCTTTTCTGACAGTTTTTCATCCGGCAAGATAAGCGCTTGTGGCGGGGCAATAATTACGGCGCTTTTTGAAAGCGGGCTTCTTGACGGCAAACGCTTTCAGGCTCTTACCCCGCTGATGAGCAAAACCGAAGAAGACGGGCGCGTTGTTTGTTACGGCTCATTTTTGGCCTGAATCAGTGATTCTTTTTCCCGTATAAGTTCTTACCTCACAACACACTAATTGTATTTTTTTCTACTCTCATGTATGCTGTGTTGAACTATTTTTACTTAGCAGGAGTTTTCAAATGAGCGTTAGAGTTACAGAGCGGCTTATTGGCGACGTTGTAATTGCGTCCGGGCTTACAAACAGCCCGCTTATGGTCGTCCAATCAATCGTGGGAGAGGCAAAACTAGTGAACACCATCTGGTTTTCTGACGGAAAGGAGTGCCAGGANGGTACATTTCCGGCGAGCGCACTTGACAGGGTAGAACCCCAGCAAGGCACCTTGAAAGCTAAAAAATCACCATCCGGTAAAGCCGGCGCGCCTGGGCGCAAAGCAGGCAAATAACCTGTTCTGACCCGAAAAGACCTTTCCGGAATGATATGTTTCGGAACGGCTTTTCTCATTTAAAAATGTATGCACCGGTGATCCTGCGAAATAGTTTCCGGCGTTTGCCGGTTTTGTAAAGAACACTTAACAAGAGCTCAAAAATACGATATATTACAAATTAAGGAATGTTTAACATGGAAACAACAGGGATGCCGGAAAGGCAAGTGTACATAGACTACAACGCGACAACTCCTCTTAGAGATGANGTTAAAGCCGCGATGATACGCGATTTGGAAATTTTTGGAAACGCTTCCAGTATGCACAACGCAGGTCGTCACGCCAGGGCAAAAGTTGAGCAGGCGCGAGCGGAGGTGGGTTCGCTTATTGGCGCTCAAGCAGGCGACATTGTTTTTTGCTCTGGAGGTTCTGAGGCAAACAACACGGTGTTTTCTACCATGATGCGCATTGCTGTCGCCGCGGCTGATGACAAAAAATTAAACCCAAGCGGCAGATGTGAGTTTATTACAACGGCGNTTGAGCATCCGTGCGTGTTAAATTCCGCCTTACACGCGGAATCAAGCGGGTTTTCAATGAAAGTCCTTCCCGTTGACGAATACGGCAAATTACGCATGGATGCGCTTAAAGACTCTTTAAGNGAAAAAACGCTTTTTGTGTCGGTGATGATGGCTAACAATGAAACAGGCACTATTCAAGACATAAAAGAAATTTCACGTTTGGTAAAAGAAGCGGGCGCTTTTTTCCACACCGATGCTGTTCAGGCGGTTGGAAAAATACCTGTTGATGTGATTGATTTGGGCGTTGATTACCTGACGCTATCGGCGCACAAGATTTACGGACCGAAAGGTTCAGGCGCTTTATACGTGAAAAAAGGTTCCCCGCTTTTTCCGCTNATCCACGGCGGGCATCAGGAAAACGGACTGCGGGCGGGTACTTATAATAACTTAGGCATTTTGGGGCTTGGNGNGGCGGCGCTTCTTGCCCGGCAGGATTTGAGCGAATACGGAAAGAAGACACTTGATCTAAAAAAGCGTCTTAAAGACGGGCTTGCCGCGAATATACCGAACATCAAATTCAACGGGCATCCTGACCAAACGCTTCCGAACACGCTTAATGTTTCNTTTCCNGGGGCGGAAGGTGAAGCGATACTCCTTTCCATGGACATCGCAGGCATCGCCGCCTCTACAGGATCCGCGTGCGCATCAGGAAGCCTTGAGCCTTCGCACGTGCTTATGGCGATGGGTGTCGGACCCGAGGCCGCGCACGGATCTATACGCTTTAGTTTGGGCTGGATGTCAAATGAGGAAGATGTGGATTTTATTATTCAAACACTCTCACCGATAATCCAGCGGTTAAGGGCAATGTCTACCTTACAGTAGTCATTGTATCGATTGTATGTTAAGAAGTTTTTTAAGGAGTATATATGTCTGATTGGCTTTATTCGGATATTGTAAAGGATCATTTCACAAAACCGCGAAATGTATTGTTGGAAGAAGAAGCNTCTTTTTCTGCCGACGGGAGAGGNCAAACGGGGAACATCAAGTGCGGGGATCAGATGCTGATGCTCTTAAAAATACAGAACGATGTAATCTCTGATGTGCGCTGGAAAACCTACGGCTGCGCAAGCGCAATTGCTTCGACAAGTATGCTTTCTGAAATTATCAAAGGTATGAGCATAAAAGAGGCGTATAGAATTAAACCGGAAGATTTAGCGACAAAGCTCGGCGGGCTTCCTGACAACAAAATACACTGCTCGGTTTTGGGCGACAANGCGCTGCGGTCTGCAATTGACGATTACCTTGCAAAACANGGCAGGGCNGGGGAACTGACCGAAGAGGCGGAGGAGATTTGCCACTGTCTGGGAATCACTGACAAAGACATAGAACGCGCCGTCCAGAACGGGGTGCGCGAATGGGAGCAGCTCCAGCAAGCGACTAAAATCGGTACAGCCTGCGGAAGCTGCAAAAAAGCGGCTAACGAACTTCTGCACGGCTTGGTGCACGTTTACGGCGATTAACCTTCGCCGCCGGCGGACAACTGCTTACAAAGATCTTACAAAGCTATAGATCGGTTTACATCGACTAAAAACACGCCAAAGAGTTTTCCCAGCGCCGCTACGTCGGCATCGGATACATCCGCAGCTGAACGCCCCCGCACTTTGTAGTACGCTTCCGCCACAAGCCGCTGTTCACCGGGATCCTGCGAGTAAACNGATGAGGAGAACGCCGCCCTGAACAGCCCTTTTTCAGCCAANTCCGCTGTGGACAGCCGGCCATATTTTCTTTTGGCATGACTGTCCACCACGGCGGCAGGACCATCGTACCCAATGGTAAAAATAAAATTTTCCCGTGAAAGCACGATACCCCCTGATTATACTTCGTTAAATTGATCCTTACCAACACCACACAAGGGGCAAACCCAGCTTGCGGGAATGTCGGCAAAAGCTGTCCCTTTCGCTATACCATTGCCGGGATCACCTTCAGCAGGATCATACACATAACCGCATGGATCACACACATACTTTGCCATTATTTCCTCCACGTATTAAGATAAAAATTGTTGTCAAGCAAGATCGGATACCCCATTGCAGGGCNAGCTTGCTTGCAGGCATTATAAGACTTTTTGTTTTTTTGCGCAAGCAGTTTGCNTGCTTTCCGGCTTGCCTTATCCAATCACATTGAACCCCTGCCATTTTCCGCTCATCCAGCGGTGCAGATAAAGAATACTTCGCACCACAAAATCCCCGGCCATTGCAAGCCACACTCCCAGCGGTCCTATACCAAACGTAAAGCTAAGGAGATAAGCGGCTGTTACCCGCACCGTCCACATGGAAATTCCTGCGACAATCATTACATATCTGGCGTCTCCTGCCGCGCGCAGTGCGTTTGGAAGGGAAAAGCTTAATGTCCAGCCAANCATNAGTGTGAGGCTGTGCACACTGACAAAGAGATTTGCATAGGCTTGAGAATCGGGGCTTAGGTTAAAAAGTCCGGTGAGGAAATCCCTGAATATTAGTGTTAAGGCGCTTAAAATAAAAATCGTGACCCATGTGATTTTCAGGATTTTTACAACTTCCCGCTTGGCGGCTTTCACATCCCCCGCTCCCATGTACTGACCAACAACTGTCAAAATGGCGATGCCGAACGCGTTGCCGGTCATAAACGAAAAAGAAACAACCACACTTGCCACAGCATTGGCGGCAATAAGACCCGTTCCGAAAAACGTGAAAATGCGCTGTGTGAGAAGCCTGCCGAACATGAACATAGACTGCTCAAAACCTGTGGGAACACCTATGTTGAGAATGCGCTTTATCATGGAAGGGACAAGTTTCAGCGAGAGAATGCCTGAAAGAGAAATTGGGGAATCAGACATTTTCATTATAAGCGCAAAAATCAATACAGCGGCAACTATTCTGCTTAACAGCATGGACAAGGCAACGCCTGAAACTCCCATATTTAGCGCGTACAGAAAAAAAAGATTCCCCCCAATGTGCAGTATGTTCATTAAAAGTGAAACGCGCATGGGTGTTTGGCTGTCTCCCATTGAGCGGAAAAGCGCGGCACAAGCGCTGTAAATGGCAAGCGCGGGATACGAAAGAGCGGAGAACAGAAAAAATGTCATCGCGGCGCCCATGACATCATCTTCAATGTCGCCGTATATCAGGCGGATCACAGGCTCTCGGAACAACAGCCCGATTGCTGTGATTATAAGGGATGAAAGAACTACGATGTATACTAGCTGCTTTGATGCAAGGCTTGAGTTAAACGTATCTTGTTTCCCGATATATTGGCTTACAACAACTGCCCCGCCTGTGGAAAGGGCTATGAAAGCGATGATGAAAAGGTTATTTATGTTGTCGATGATGTTGACGCCTGAAACGGCGAATTCTCCGATTGGGCTTACCATGACAGTGGCCGCAATGCCCATTGTCATTGCCAGAAGCTGCTCAACAATGAGCGGCCAAATAAGCATAAAAAGGGAGCGATTGTCCCAGCGCTCCTTCAAACTATGCTCTCGCAGTACGGTAAGACAAAAGCTCTATATCAGTTGATAAAAAACCGTCTTTTATAGGTTCTTCCTTTAAAAGGTCTGTGGATAAATATTTTTTGTTGTCATCAGAAAATATGCTTACCACAGTTTTATTTCCGCCCAACATATTTTGCGCTTTTACAGCCCCAATAAAATTTGCCCCCGAAGATATACCAACGCAAAGACCAAGGTTATAACTCAGTTTTTGCGCCATAATTATCGCATCCCCGTCGTCAACGGCAACAATTTCGTCCAGTTCCTGTAACTTCAATATGGGAGGAATAAACTCATCCGATATTCCCTGAATTCTGTGTTTGCCGACTTGATAACCTGTGCTTAAAGTTGGGCTTGATTGCGGTTCCAGCGGATACACTTTTACATTTTTATCAATCGAACGCAGGTAGTTGCCAAGTCCCATTATCGTCCCGCCTGTGCCGACTCCGGCAATGACCGCGTCACACGACTTGTCGAAGGTTTTTAATTGCGCAGCAACTTCAGGTCCAGTTTTGTTAAAGTGCGCCATTGTATTGTCGTTATTTTCAAACTGATGCGGCGTAAATATAAACTCGTTTTGCGCTTTTAAATCCTCCACAGCTTTCAGGCATCCTTTAAATCCTCCTTGTTCTCTATTAATTAAGCGCACTTTGGCGCCAAAAGAATACATCATATTTTTGCGTTCTTCGCTCATCCAATCAGGCATATAAATAAAAACTTCATGTCCAAGATAAGCGCCGAGTGAGCAAAACGCAATGCCTGTGTTTCCGCTTGTGGTTTCCGCAATAGCGTGATCTTTGGTTATGGCTCCTGATTCGTATGCGCGCAGTAAAACATTGAGCGCCATCCTGTCTTTTACAGAACCTGTCAAATTATAAAATTCAAGTTTGAAATACAATGTGCGTTCTTCTTTTTTTTTATAACGATATGTAATTTCAATCATGGGTGTATTGCCGATGAGGTTTTTTATTTCATTGAATTTCTTTTGGACATTTGCGTCCATATTGTTCCGCCTTTTGTTGGTGAAAAAGTTATTGGTTTTCCAAAATGTATTTTGGTACATTTCATTGTATGCAAAATATCCAAATTGTGCAAGAGGTATTCCGGTACTAATCCGGCAATATGCAATTTACAGCGGGGCTTAAAGGAGCTAGATTTTTAAAATTACTTCCGTTCTGCCAAAGCCGCCAAGCTCAAGCCGAGAAAAATGATAATCAGCTACCCTCGGATCGCTTTTTAAAAAATCATGTACGCCTTTGCATAATATGCCGTCACCTTTGCCGTGAACAACAGCAAACTGATTAAGTGAAGAAAGGGCGGCTGAATCAATTTGTTTTCCAAGGGCGGCTAACGCTTCAGGTAATCTCATTCCAAGCAGATTTAATTCAAAGGAAACGGGTGTTGATGGCAAAAGTTCCGCCGCCCAGCTTGCGCTTTTGCCGGAGTTTTTTTTCTCATCGTTTTTGGATGACACAGAAGCAAACGCCAATTCACTTTCGCAAAAGTTCATTTTTAATGAGCCAACTTCCACAACCCAAATGGAAGGTGTTTTACCGGTTCCTTTTTTTAATAACTTGACAATTTTGCCGCGCCGCTTTGATTCACCGGCAAACACTTCAATCCCTGCCTGAAAAGTGCGCGTTTTATTTTTGCGGCTGTTTTCCTGACTGTCATTTTCGCCGTCTTCCAAAATCCGGCTTTGTTCGGCAAGTGCAGAATTAAAGTCTTCAAGTTCTGAATCTTCTTCCCTGACCGATTTTTCAAGTCCTGCCAAAAACTCTTTTACCTTAAGCGTTTTTTCCCGCGTCAATTCACCTTCTTTCACTTCACGCACAAGGTTCTCCAGTATTTTTCTGCTTTCGCCAAGCAGCTTATTCAAACTGCCAACTCCCCCTGTGCGTAGATGCAGTTCTTTTTGTTTCAGGCGCAGTTCTTTAAGATCAGAGCTTCTGCGTTCTTCGGCAAGCCGCAATTTTTCAAGCCGCGTTGTTTCTGAGGCAATATCAAGCGCCCTGTGTTTTTCTTTGAGTCCTGCAATAAGTTCAGAAACATCAGTTCTCTCATCGTCAAGGTAATTTCTGGCATTTCGTATCAATTCGTTGGGAAGCCCGTTACGAAGAGCAATGTCAATTGCGCGGCTTTCCCCTGGAATACCCATGATTATACGGTAAGTTGGAGAAAGAGTGAAAGCGTCAAATTCCATCGAAGCATTTTCAACCCCTTCTTTTGTGTAGCCGTAATGTTTCAAAACGCCGTGGTGCGTGGTAACAATAAGGCGCGTTTTCCCTTCGATGAAACGATCCAGAATTGCCATCGCAATTGCGCTTCCTTCTTCTGGGTCTGTGCCTGAACCAAGCTCATCAAGCAGGACAAGCGATTTACCGGTTGCGCCTTCAAGAATTGCTGAAATGTTTTTCATGTGACCGGAAAAAGTGGAAAGGGATTGGCTTATTGACTGCTCATCGCCGATGTCAGCAAAAATGCCGTCAAACATTGGAAGGTGAGTTCCCTCTTCGACAGGAAGCGCAAGACCGAATTGGTTCATCATTGCCAAAAGCCCAAGCGTTTTAAGCGCCACTGTTTTTCCGCCCGTGTTCGGCCCCGTGATAATAACGGAGCGCACTGAACCTTCCATGCGCAAATCAAGCGGCACAGCGCGTTCGCCCAAAAGCGGATGCCGCGCCTGTTTTAATTCAAGTTTGCCGCCGGGATCAGCTGCCGCGACATTCCATTTTTTTTCAAGCCCGTAACGCGCGCGCGCGCGAAGCGTTTCAAGGAATAAAATGCCTGAATGCAAAGTGGCAAGATCATCGCGGCAACCGGCGATGAAACGTGTCAGTTCCTGAAGTATACGGCGTATTTCCGCTTGCAGCCGCCTGTTTTCGATTAAAAGATCATTGTTCTTTTCAACAACTTCTTCAGGCTCGACAAAAATCGTCTGACCGGAAGATGAAACCTCATGCACAATTCCGCGAATGCGTCCGCGGAAATTGGCTTTTACGGCAAGCACCAAACGCCCATCGCGCTGAGATGGAATATCTGATTGTAACATACGCTTTGTTTCTTCATTTTTTGCAAAACGTGTTCCTGCGGTTTCAATATCTTTTTGAAGCGCTTTTATTCGTTTGCGAATTTCACGTAACTCTGGCAAATCGCGCAGGTTTCCTTCGCGGTCAAGCACTTTAAAAATTGCGGTTTTAACTTCTTCGCACGAAGGAAGCGCTACGGAAATTGCCGAAAGATCTTTTGCCTCCGCACTTTCGCCGTATTTATCGGGAAGCGGTTTTTCAAGCCATTGTTTAAAAATATTTGCGCGCTCGGTAAAAATTCCTGTAGCGTAAATCTCCTCTATTTCAAGCGTTATTCCATCCGCTTTAAGCTTTGATATAAAAAAGCCAATATCAGGAAGGCTTGCAACATTTTCCAAGCCAAGCAAGCGGATGCGCAAACGAACCGAACTGACAAGCGTTTTTAATTTTTCCGCTTCTTCTATGTTCATCAGNGGTTGTTCGCCGAGTATTATTTTTTCCGCTTCTTCGCTTACAGACAGTGAGGCAACGCTTGAACGGATGGAAGAAAATTCCAGTAACTGCAATGTTTTTTCGTTCATTTAATCGTAATCCGGATATTCAATGTTATCAGACAATTCGTTTCGTATNCGCAAAAAGCTCTCGTAACGATCTTCGTGAATTACCCCCGCAGCGACAGCTTCCATGATTTTACATCCGGCTTCGGTTTCGTGCGAGCAGGACATTCCGTAACTGCACTTTCCGGCAAGCGGGGCAAACTCGCGCATATTCAAAATCACTTCATCACTGTTAATCAAAGCGGGGGCAAAACGCCTTATGCCCGGCGTGTCGATAATTTGAGCGTTGTAATCAGGCACTTCAAGCATTGCAGGCTGCGTTGTGGTGTGATTTCCCCTGTCGAACTTTACGTTTATGCTGCCGGTTTTTGTTTGGAGACCAGGAACCAGCGCGTTTATAATGCTTGATTTACCAACGCCTGATTGCCCGACAAGGACAGAAAACTTCCCGCTTATTAAACGTTTTAATTCATCCATGCCTGAGCCTTTTAAAGCTGAAATACGAAGGACTGTAAACCCGATGCGATCAAAATCTGAAAGCCGCTCTTCAGCGTCAAGCAGATCATCCTGCAACGTTTCGTTTTCATGTTCGTAAGCAAGATCATATTTGTTGCAGATAATCGCGGCTTTAATTCCTGCCGCTTCAGACTGCAAAAGTACCCTGTCAATAAAGCGCGGGCGAAACGGCGGNGAGAACGGACTTGTCACGCAAAGAACAAGATCAACGTTGCTTGCAAGGATTTGCGGCATTTGNCCTTTCTGGTTAAAGCGCGCAAAGAAGTTGCGCCGCTGTTCAAGTGAAGTGATAAGACCACCTTCAACTTCGACAATGTCTCCGGGAGCAATTGGGTTGTAATAACCGACTGAATTTTTTAATACCTTGCCCTTAATGCGGTATTCAGTTTCTTTACTGCCTTCCCGGACTGTAAAAAGGTTACGGGAACTGCGGATAACAAGTGCTTTCACGGTGATTTAAAAAGATCCTCAAATGCTGACTTCGCTTCTGCTGTGGTTTTGCTNTTCCCGGCGCTGTTATTTTGAGCGCCCCCGGCACCGGCTTGAGTGCGGTTAAGCGAAAACCAGTCGCAGAAATTTGAGCGTTCAAGATCGCGTGGTTTTTCCGCTGAACTTTCGGCGCATCCGGACGGTCGCAGATGGCGGCAGTTTTTGCATGAGCGCAGATCCTTTCCGCACTTTGGGCAAACCTTGTCTCTGCCGAGAGGCTCCGGGTCTGTTATGGGGGTAATGCAGTGCCAACACATACCCAATCATACAATGAATAGCGATACTACTCAATACGAAAAAAAGGGGTTATACTTAATGTGTGTTCGAGCTTAATTTATGTGCCGCTGGCTGCGGCCGCCCCGCCATTTCCGGTTCCACGCTGTGCGCCATTCATGTTTCAGATTCTGCGGCGGAAGCACAGCGTATAGCCGAATACATCTCGGGTTTGGATGTCGTGCGCGATATATCAGCGGCGGGGCTGCGTTTTGAGGGCGTAGATTTCTCGCGCAGGCATTACGACGGATGCAATTTTTCAGGGACTACGTTTTCCATGTGTGTTTTCACCGAAGCGGTTATGCGCGCCTGTTTTTTCGATTTTGCCACATTGTCGTTTTCTGATTTTTCAAACGGCGATTTTCAGTTTTTGTCGTTTGCAGGCTCTACAATACGCGATTGCAGTTTTGAAGGTTCTGAACTTGTCAGCGTGAACTTCTGCGGCGCTTTGATAACTGATTCTACTTTCAGCAAAACAAACCTTTACAACAGCCGTTTTATTGACGCAAATATTGCGCGGGCAGATTTTATTGACTGCAACCTTAAGCGCACCAATTTCCTGAAAACCCGCCGTGAAGAACTTTCGTTTAAATACTCCAACGTTGCTGAAGCAATTTTTGAGATGGAGGAGCTTTAGTGAGGGTTTACTGTCATTACTGCAAATCGGTTTTCAGCAATTGCTACATAGTTGGCAATGAACCTTCAATTCCTAATGCTCCTGTTGATGCTGTTATAATCGATCCNGGCATTATGGATTTGAACATTCTAAGTTGTATCGAAGATAATAAATATTCTGTTAAAGGTATATTTATTACCCGCGATCATCCGTTCCTTGTCAGCGGTCTTGCCACGCTTTTGCGGGTTTATGACGCGGAGGTTTTTGCGATTAATCCTTCAATAAATAACATACGCTCTACAGTTGTGCGGGACGGGGAAACTATTAATGCAGGCTCTATAAGCGTGGACGTAATATCGATTCCAAGACATTCATCAGAATCTGCTGTGTACAAAATCGACAACATTCTTTTTACGGGTGATAGCTTAACGGCAGGGCTTATTGGCAAAACGATTAGCTCATACTCAGCCACAACTCAGGTCAGCTCGCTGCGCAGCAAAATTTTGTCTTTGCCAGGCGATTATGCTATTTTCCCCGGAAGCGGACCGCCGACTTCACTTAATGCAG
>WQRS01000021.1 GCA_009786615.1 Treponema sp.
GCATTGCGTATTGGCTTGCAGGCAACAGGGCAATCGCCAAGCATAACAACATCCGAACTTTTTCGCTCCTTAAAACCAAGACCAAAGCCGCCTGTTCCCGTGCCAACGGCAAGGCTGTGAAACTGAAAGCGGTTGCGGTATTCAAATGGCTCACTTTCACGGCATTTTATTTCAGGCACCTCAATACCGCCAATGCGAGAAAACGCCTGTAAAAGTATTTCAGTTTTTGCGTTCAATTGCGCCTTGTAATTCAAGTGCTGAAGGTTACAGCCTCCGCACCTGCTGTAAAGATCGCACACAGGTGAAATTCTTTCAGGCGAAGGTTTTATGACTTCGATAAGTTCTGCCTCTGCCCATGTTTTGTGGTCTTTTGTGATGCGCAAACGCGCAAAATCGCCGGGAGCGGTAAAGTCGGCAAAGACGGTTTTGCCGTTTAGTCGGGTAACTCCTGAACCTCCCGCCGCGATGCTTTGTATGTGCGCGGTAAAGGTTTCGTTTGATGCAGGCACAAGTGTTGCTGTCACAACTACAGTATACAACATATTGAAACAATAGTGGTATAGGCAGTATTATAACNTGACATGGACTGGGAAAAGATATATACAGAGACCGGAGCGCATTATTGCTCGTGGGTTCCGATGGACGATGGAGCGGCTATTTTCCTTCGCCGTTGGAATGCGGGCGCTTCGCCTACAGCGGTTTTGCACATAGTGCACGGAATGGCCGAGCACTCACTGCGCTACGGCCGGCTCGCCGAGCGGCTGGCTGTTGAAGGCATTGAAGTTTGGGTAGCGGATCAGCGCGGGCACGGAAAAACCGCAGGTGAGAAAAATGATCCGGGCAAGGGCGGGCTTTTGGGTCATTGCGCTGACGGAGACGGCTTTTCCCGCGTAACCGCTGATGTTGACATGCTAAACCGGCTCATTATCAAACAGCGTCCGGACGTTAAGATTTTTTTGATGGGGCATTCATGGGGTTCTTTTATCGCGCAGAACTACATCGAAAATTACGAGGCAAAACCCCAGGCCTATGGAGAGCCTGTAACATTGGCAGGNTGCCTTCTTTCAGGAACGCGGGGGCCTGACAAAAGCGCAAAAACAATTATAGGTCTTAGGATTCTGTCTTTGCAGNCGTTTTTTCTCGGTCAGCGCTTTGCCTGCGCTTTGGTGCGCTCGGCAGTTGACGGTCCGTACAACAAGTTTTTCAGTCCCNCACGAACGCCTTTTGACTGGCTTTCACGGGATGAAAAAGAAGTGGACGCGTACGTCGCAGACCCCTTGTGCGGAACACTTTGCTCTGTTGGTTTTTACCGCGACATGGCGCGCGGCCTTAACAAAATTCACCGTATAGAAGAAATGCAGAAAATCAGAAAAACGCTGCCGGTTTACGTTTTTTCAGGGAGCTCTGANCCCGTGGGGGATATGAGTGAAAGCGTGGCGGCTCTGGCGGTGGCATACCGGCATTTGGGGATTAAGGATTTAGAGACCGTTTTATACCCGGACGCAAGGCATGAAACTTTGAACGAAACGAACAGGGAAGAAGTGCAGGAGAGCCTGGTTTCCTGGTTACTGCAGCGTTGCAGGAATGACAATTAGACAGGAGGCACCGTGCGATTTCGTTATTCAGCGGAAAAAAACGGCAAACCAGTAAAGAAGGCAGTTGTTTACACACATGATGAGCACCGGATCAATTTTTACGATGTGGACGCTTTGGCGGTGCAGATTATCGAGAGGCTTCAGGCAAACGGCTATGAAACCTANATTGTTGGCGGGGCGGTAAGGGATCTTATTCTTGGGAAAAAGCCGAAAGACTTTGATATAGTAACCGCGGCNAGCCCGAACAGAATAGAAAAGCTGTTCAGGAACTCGCGTATTATCGGGCGGCGTTTTCGTCTGGTTCACGTGTTTTTTGGGCAGAAAACTTTTGAAGTTTCCACATTTCGCTCGATTAAAGACGGCCCGACAAGCAACACCTTCGGCACCATAGAGGAAGATGTGCTCAGGCGGGATTTTTCGCTTAACGCGCTTTTTTATGATCCCCTAAAACAGCTTGTTGTCGATTACGTGGACGGAATGAAAGACATACACAAGCGCTGCATACGCCCTATTATCGCTTTGCCGCATATTTTCACAGACGATCCTGTGCGCATGATTCGGGCNGTGAAGTACGGTGTTGTGGCTGGCTTTAGAATACCGTTTATGCTAAGATGGCGNATACAAAGACAGTCAAGCCTTTTGNCGACAATTTCCCCCTCGCGCCTTACTGAGGAAATACTTAAAATTATACAATCACCCCACGCCCGNGAAATTGTCCAGGAACTCGATGAACTTGGGCTTTTTTCTTATCTNCAGCCCTGCGCGGGCGCGATGTTTAAAGACACGCCAAACTTCAAAACACGCTATTTGAATTCGCTTGGGACNCTGAAAGAGGAAAGCTTTCAAAATATGCCAGGGCATAACTTGTCTGTGCTTATCAGGGATTACCTTGAAGATAAAGCGGACTGGGATGGAACAAATGAAGAAACAGAGTGCTCCCCAACTGGCCGCCAAGAGAACGGGAAAACTACCGTATTGCCGGCATCCCCGCGCCCTGTGGCGGAGCGCTACAAAAACGCTTTTGCCTTGGCAAGGAAGTTTGTGCTTCCCATGAATCCTCCGCGGGTGGAGCTTGACGCGGCGGTCAGGCTTTTATTCAGCGAGCATGGCGTNCCCATCAAAAAACTTAAGTTTTCTGATCGCCGCCCCCGTTTTCAGCGCTCCATGCCGCCAACNATTGCGGTGNCNCAAANTATCACGGCACCGCCGAATATTCCAGGCGAAAAGCCAAAACCGCCGCCGGTTGAGGCTTCGATTTCAGGTGGTGGTGAAAGCGTTCAGGGCAAAAAGCGGCGCAAGCGGAAACGGCGCATGAAGGGAAGGGGTGCGGTAAACGAGGCAAACGGGCTGCACTTAAGCGAATGAAGCACTTTAAAAGCTGAATGAGTTTTGATACACTTAAAACATGACATTTAACAAATTTCCTGTTTTTCGCTTTGTCGTTTTCTCTCTCGTCTTCCTTCCCGTTGCCCTCATCTTTTTTGCAAACTGTGCGCGGGGCGGCGACTGGGTTGAGTTTCGCGGCGTTGGGGGCAGGGGAGTGAGCGCAACGCGCATATCCCCCCCGCTTGGCGTACGCTGGATGATAAGACTTCAGGAAGAAGGCAGACGCTTGGATTCCTTTAACCCGCCGGTGGTCATAGGCAACACGATTTACTTCGGTTCGGGGGACGGGAACTTTTACGCGCTTGACGTGGAATCAGGTTTCATGCGCTGGGTGTTCAGGAGCGGCGGTGAAATCAACTCCATTCCCTACGCCGATGATCGCCATGTTTACTTCGGCAGCCGTGACGGGAGGCTTTACGCCCTTTCACGTTCGGACGGGCGTGAAATGTGGAGTTTTTTGACCAACAGCCAAATTAATTCCCAAGTCAGACGCTACGGCGATTATATCATTTTTGTAGCCGATGCCGATGCGATATACTTTCTTTCGCCTGACGGGGAGGAGCAATTTCGCATCAATAACCCCGGCTGGATGAACTTCACGTTTTTTGTTGACAACGGCGTGATGTATTTCGCCACAGGTCCGCGCGTTTTGGACGTTGGTCCCTTTGACATACAAAGGCGGGAGTTTCTTTGGTTCATTCCCTTCCACGAAATTGACTATATCTGGTATTCAGTTGCGGGCATTCGCAACGACCTGGTTTTCTTCGGCACCGCCGACATACGCCGCGGAACCGAACTTGGGTTTTACGCCCTTAATCGCGCCACAGGGGAAATAGTCTGGTCGGTGAGTCTTGACGGCGTTTTCCCCGACCCAAACTGGGGCAGGTTTGAGGAGTGGGATTTTTTCTGGCGCAACATAGAGATGCTTGATTTTATGGCGCCGACGATTTGGCGAAACCTGGTTATCTTTACAGGCGGGGATTCAGTTGCGCGCGCCTTTGACGCAAACACAGGTACGCTCCGCTGGGAAAAGGCGTTTGATATGCCCATCGCCTCATCCTCCACAATAGCCGGCAACCGCCTTTACTTTGGTATTTACGGGTACGGCGATACTCCGCCGCGGCTGGTTTGCCTTGACGCGCGCACCGGAAGACTTCTGTGGTACATGGAAACTGAAGGTTCGCTTCTTTCTTCCCCTGTAATAGCCGGCAGGCGTATCATCTTTGGCACTGACCAAAGCGTGTTTTACGTGCTTGAAGAGGTATTGTGAGTTTTTGGCGGGTAAGGCTTATTCCCGCCCACCCGCAACATGCCCTTTCAAAAACAAAATCGCCTGTCTGTATCCGGCAATCCCTTGCCCAACGATGCTTTTTACGCAGGCAAGGGCAGGGTAGGAAACCTGCCGGAACTCCTCCCGTGCTTTGATGTCCGAGATATGCACTTCGACAGCGGGGAGCGAGACCGCTTTCAGCGCGTCAAGGATCGCGATGCTTGTGTGCGTGTAGGCGGCGGGATTGATAACAATCCCGTCACAGCGCCTGAAAGCGCCCTGTATCGCGTCCACTATGACCCCCTCGTGGTTTGACTGCATTATTTCCACGTCGATGTTCTCGGCAGCACAAGTTTCCCTTATCAAATCCTCTAGCGCCTTATAATCGGCTTTGCCATAAAGTTCCGTCTCGCGTATACCTAAAAGATTCAGGTTAGGACCGTTAATTACTAGGATTTTCATACTCAAGCCTCTCCTGCCGCTTCAATCGACGTTAGTATTTTCATGGCCGCCGTTTGCGCATCACTATCATTAGCCACTGTTATGTCAGCGAAGCGGCGGTAAAGCGGAAGGCGATCTTCGTAAAGGTTTGAGAGATTACCCTGCGAAAGCGGGCGCCCGTCACGTGCAAGTTTTTCAATGCTGCGCGTAATAAACACAACTGAAGCGTTCTGACGCAGGCGGCGGTAGTTTTCTTCCTGAGTCACACAGCCGCCGCCTGTGGCAAGTATCAAGCCGGATTCTTTGCCGTATTTTTTTATAACGTCTGCTTCAATGCGCCGGAAAGCCGCTTCCCCTTCGCTTGCAAAAATCTCCGGTATTGTCTTTCCCGCCGCCACTTCGATTTGGGAATCAATGTCGATGAGGGGCTTGCCTGAAATTTCAGAGAGTAAGCGCCCGATTGTAGTCTTCCCGCAGCCGGGCATCCCGATTAGGACAATATTTTCCATGCGAAGGCTTAACATCTTCAAAACTTCCCGCTCTTTGCCCTCGTCAACTTCGCGCCCGCTGAAGATTTTCGCCGCCGCCGCCGCCTGCCCAACCAGCATCGAAAGTCCGCCGGTATTCCGCACACCGCGCTCGGCGGAATCCATCATTAAGTGAGTGCGGGCGGGGTTATACGTGAGGTCAAGCACACCTTCAAGATGGGGGAAATAATCAAGCGGCGCAGGCGTTTTTTCAGTTTCAGGATACGTTCCCACAGGCGTGCAGTTTATGAGAACAGCGGCATCCGAGTGCCTGCTCAAAAAATCGTGATTATTATCTTTGCTTGACAAGGTAATAATTTCAGTTGAGCCAAAGTTTTTTAACACGCGGCAAACGCTCAGCGAACTTCCGCCTTTGCCGAACACAATTGCTTTTTTGCCTTTCACCTCAATGCCGCTTAACAAAAGCATTTTGCGAAAGCCCTCAATGTCGGTGTTATCGCCGTAATAGCCGCCGTCCTGTTTTCTAATCACGGTGTTGACGCTGCCAATAAGGCGCGCGGCGGGGGAAAGTTCATCACAAAACGCAAGCGCATCCTGCTTGTAAGGATTGGTTACGTTAAAACCGTGCAGATCCCGACCTGCAAAAAAAGAGGCTAAGTCTTCCGGCTCCACTTCAAAAAGCTCATAGTCATAACCGCAATCAAACGCTTTGTGAATAGCGGGGGAGTAACTGTATACGAGCTTTCTGCCGAGTAAGCCGCAGCGCGGCATCAGTGTACCTCGCTGTAACTGCCAAGGTACTTAAACTCAACCGAGAAATCACTAATATCTTCCAGGAGTTCGGCAAGCGCATCAGAATACACCGAAGTTTCAAGCGTTAAGTAAAACATGAAATCAAAATCGCGTTCGGGCACCGGGCGGCTTTCTAGTTTGCCAAGGTTGATACCAAGCGCGTAAAAACGCCCAAGCACTTTGTAAAGGGATCCCGGTTCGTGAGGTACGGTGAGGATGATGCTTGTGCGATCCGCGCCGGGGTAAATTTCAAGGTTCTTGGAAATGCAGATAAAGCGGGTATAGTTGTTGCTCCTGTCTTGAATGTCTTTTTCAAGGCAGTCAAGATCATAAAGGGAGACGCAGCGGTGGGAAGAGATTGCGGCGATGTCACGACGCTGGGAGTTTGCCACCATTTCCGCGGCGGCGGCTGTGTTTTCGCAGGTGGTAAGTTTTACCCCCGAACCGAAAGACTCCAAAAAACCTGAGCACTGCGTGAAAGCCTGTTCGTGCGAAACAATCTCGCGGATGTCGCCGCGCTTGACGCCTTTGGGAGCTACAAGGTTGTGATCGACTTTTAAGCGGACACTGCGCACTATATAAAAATTTTGAGTTTGCATGAGATTGTACACTTTGTTCACAGAACCGGCTGTTGAGTTTTCAAGCGGCAAAACACCGTAATTGCAAAAGCCGTTTTCTATTGCCGAAAAAACACCTTCAAACGTTTTGAAGTATTGAATCGAAGGCTGCTTGAAAAGGCGGGTTGCGGCAAGTTCCGAATACGCCCCTTCAACTCCCTGGCAAGCGACTGTGGCGCGCTCGGGAAAGAGCTTGGGCGTGTTGCCAATTGACGACTGAACGCTCAAGCGCAGCGGGGAAGTCTCACTCCGCAGAAAACGGCGCTGGCTTGATCGGCTTAAATCAAGCAAAGTATTAAAAAGAATGCGGACATAATGCTCGGTTTTCGGATCCGCCTTTTCAGAAATCGCGTTTAAAAGTTCGTTTTCCCGCTGCCTGTTCAACACCGGTATTCCGTTTGCCTTTTTATATTCGGCAATTTCGGATACCGTTTCCATGCGCTTTTCAAACAGGCGTAAAAGTTCCCCNTCAATGCCGTCAATTGTATCCCGCAAGTTTTTCAATTCGCTGCTATCATGGCTCATCGTTGTCTCCTTGTCTCATTATTCCAGTGTTGCGTCATAAATTGCAATAGCCAAAACAGCTTCCATACACGGCACCGCNCGGGGTGCGATGCAGGGGTCATGTCTTCCCCTCACGGATAAAAGTTCATGCNCAAGCCTGTCCAAATGAACACTTTCCTGCTCTTTGGCGATTGAAGGTGTGGGCTTTATGGCGGTGCGGAAAATGATCGGCATTCCGGAAGTGATTCCTCCAAGTATGCCGCCGTGGCAGTTGCGGCGTGTTTTTACCGTTTGCTTGTTTTCGTCATTTTCGTTTGCCGCGACATAAAAGGGATCGTTATTAACGCTACCGCGCATGGAAGCAGCGGCAAAACCCGCGCCAAACTCAATTCCTTTCACAGCCGGAACCGCAAAAGCAAGCGAGGCTATGCGGTTTTCCATGCCGCCAAACATTGGGCTTCCAAGACCTGAAGGCGCACCAACGGCGGCGCATTCAATAACGCCGCCAACCGAATCCTGTTCGNCTTTNGCGCTTTCAATTTCGGCTATCATGCTTGGNNTTATGCACGGGTTTATTANGGGAAAGTCCATTTCCAAAAGCTCCATGAGCGTTTGCGCGTCTATTGTTACGGGATCGAAAAGATCGCCTTGCACTTCGCCTATTGAAGCGATGTGCGCGCCTATGGTAACGCCGCGGCGTTTTAGGATTTGCAGGCACAAGCCGCCTGCGATGCAAAGGGGAGCGGTGAGNCTGCCTGAAAAATGCCCGCCGCCTGACAGGTCAACATATTCACCNTATTTTTCAAACGCCGCAAAATCGGCGTGTCCCGGACGTGGAATGCGGCGCAGTTCTTCATAGTCAGTGCTTCGGACGTTTGTATTGTAAATAACGGCGGTAATAGGCGAACCTGTGGTGAAGCCTTCGGGGTTAAGCCCTGAAAGGAACTCTGGTTCGTCATCTTCCTTGCGCGGTGTAGACCACGGAAAACGGCCTGGGGCGCGCCGCTTCAAAAAACCTTTAAGTTCTTCAATGTCAATGTGTTCGCCTGAAGGTATTCCGTCAAGTGTGACGCCAATGGCCTTTCCGTGTGACTGCCCGAAAATTGAAATCGCTATCCTGTTTTTCCAAACACTTCCCATAATTACGCCTTTATCTTAACGGTTTTTCCTAAAGAAGCAAGATCATCCCAGAAAGCAGGGTAAGATTTATTCACCGCNTGCGCTCCGTTTATGATCACAGGTTCCTCGCAGGCGGCGGACGCTATAGCCGCCATCATCGCGATACGGTGATCGCCTGAAGAATCCACCTCGCCTCCTTTCAGCGCCCGCCGCCCGTTGATAAAAAGAGCGTCTTCGGCTTCCTTCACGTCCGCCCCAAGTGAGTTAAGCACTTGAGCTGTAGAAAAAAGGCGGTCAGATTCCTTTAACCTAAGGCGCGCGGCGTTTCGGATGACGGTTTTTCCCGTTCCCGCGGCCGCGACAGCGGCAAGTACCGGAGCAAGGTCAGGAATTGCACCAACGTCAATTTCCATTCCGTTGCGCTCGCCTTCTTTAACGCGGATGTTTTCTCCTTCCCAACTTAGTTCCGCTCCCATTTGCGAAAGTATACGGCAAATATCCTTGTCGCCTTGAGCGCTGTCTTTTTTCAGACCGCTCACTGTTACATAGCCGCCGGGCATCGCTCCGGCGCAAAGCCAGAAAGCGGCGTTTGACCAGTCGCCTTCCGATGCAACGGAAAGCGGGCTTTTATAAGAAGCGTTCCCTTCAATATCATAACGGGTTTCGTGCTGGCTTACGGTAACGGTAATGGAAGGTTTTACGCCAAAATAGGCAGCAGCTTCAAGTGTCATGGCGATGTAGTCAGACGACTCAATCGGTTCGCTCACCGTCAGGGAACTTTTGCCGTCCAAAAGCGGGAGAGCCATAAGCAGACCTGTGACGTACTGTGAAGAAATGTTCCCGCTGATGTGGTAATCGCCCGGAGGCAAAACGCCTTCGCAGCGAAGGATTTCACCCTCATGGCTTAGGTTGATTCCATTGCGCCGCAATTGCTCATCCATAGGCGCAAGCGGTCTTTGCGGCAAGCGCCCTTTCATTTCAAAGGCACAGCGTAAGCCCAAAGCACACGCGACAGGGAGCAAAAAGCGCAAAGTTGATCCGCTTTCCAGGCAGGGCAAAACCACCGTTTCCTGCGATCCGGTCGCCAAGCGGCTGCGGTCAATCGGCGTTACGGCAAAGCCTGATTTTTCCCGCTTAACTTCCGCGCCTAGTGCGGTAAGGCAGGCGATGGTAGCGCGGATGTCTTCGGCTTCGGTTTCCTCACACGTTATAAAAGTCATCTTGTCAGATAAAGCTGTGAAAATGAGCAAGCGGTGAAGGCTGCTTTTGGAAGGAATTGCCGTTAAACGCCCTGAAATTCCGCCGTTTGTTACCGAAACTATCATGTGGATAACCCCAGCTCAATCCACTGTAAAAGTTCGTCAATGTGCATCGTTTTTAATACACATTCACCGACGGCAACCGGGACAATTTCAGTGATGCCTGAACCGGAACGCTTTTTGTCGCTTAACGCCGCTTCGTACAGGGCGCATGGAGAGTAGGGGAGCCCCGCTAATTGCAGGGCATCAGGCAAGCCGTACATCGCAAGCAGACGTTTTAGCTTATCGCTGCAATCAGGCGGGCAGAGCTTTTTTCTCTCAGCGGCGCGTGTCATTATGCCCATGCCGATAGCGACAGCTTTGCCGTGGGAGACTTCATAAGCGCTTAGTTTTTCGATGGCGTGGGCTAGTGAGTGCCCGAAGTTAAGCAGTTGCCGTTCGCCTGTGTCCCGCACATCGTTTTGCACGATGTCGCGTTTGATGGTTATGCACGTTGAAATAACTTCCGCAAGCTGATCTTGAATGGGAAGTCTTGCGAGTTTTTCAAGCAAATTGCCGTCCCGTATCATGCCGTACTTTATCACTTCCGCACAGCCATCTGCAAACACATCGGGGGGGAGCGTCTGTAAAAGGGTAGGGTCGCATAAAACGGCGGACGGCTGGTAAAAAGCGCCAGCAAGGTTTTTTCCCGCAAGTAAGTCGATGCCGGTTTTGCCGCCAACTGATGAATCAACCATCGCAAGAAGCGTTGTCGGAACCTGCATGACAGGTATCCCTCGCAGATACGTTGCGGCGGCGAAACCCGCAAGGTCGCCGATCACACCGCCGCCAAGCGCTATGATCGCGTCACTGCGCGTGAGGCGGTTTTCGCAAAGCCAGTTAAGCAAGGCGATATAGCTTTCAGCGGTTTTTGAGGCTTCGCCGCTTGGCAGGGAAAAGCAGATGACATTAAAGCATTCTTTTTCAAGAAGGCGCACAACCTCGGCTGCGTAAATGGCTTTTACCGTTTCGTCAGTAACAATGGCGATAGTTTTCGCGCGCGGAAAAACTTCAACCGCTTTTTTGCCTATGGCGGATAAAAGACCTGCCGCCAAATAAACATTGTAACGCCCGTTTTCTTCGCTATCAACAATGGCGTTCACCGGAATAATCGACACATTGGTGGCGCCGGCCGTCACAGTTGTGCCGACTGTCGCGTTAGCGCCGGACGTCAAGCAAGCGCCTCACGGATTTTCCTGATTTTTTCAACCAGACTGCGGAACTCACTCGGTGTAAGCGCTTGAACGCCGTCACAAAGGGCGTGCGGCGGGTCGTTATGCACTTCAACGATGATGCCGTCCGCTCCGGCAGCGGCTGCCGCAAGAGACATCGACGGAACCATGTCCGCGCGCCCGGTTCCGTGGCT
>WQRS01000022.1 GCA_009786615.1 Treponema sp.
AATTGTTTTTGCGCTGCATGTTCTGGGCGGCAGATGGGGCGCGGCGTGGGACTCGCTTGCCACAGTGATGATCATGGTGCCGTTCGCGCTCGGCACCGTGATTGGCCTTGTGTCCATCGCCAAGATTATGACTTTCCTGCTTCGCCGCTTTGAGTTGATAGCGTACTACGCGATAGGCGGCGCATTGCTCGGCACCGTTGTAATGCTGGCAAACATCGGCGTGGCAAGCAACCTGCCGGAAGCCAATTTTCGCGATGTTGCGATTTTCTCCGTTATCGGCGCGGTGTGCCTGGCGGCTGGTTTATTTGCCACGATTTTTCTGGACAGACCGGAGAAATAGCACCGATTGAACAAGCGGAACTCATCAGTTTCCAATGCCTGCAAGGGTCTTGTCCAAATTATCTGACAGGAAATCCACGTCTTCACGGGCAATTACAAGCGGCGGCATGAACGCCAGCACATTCCTGCTTATGCCGTTTTTGCCGAGTATAATCCCTGAATCTTTAAGTTTTTCCAAAATTACGTCCACTGCTTCCGGCATGGGCTTGCCGTCCGTGTCTGTAAGTTCCGCCCCAAGCATCAATCCCATTCCGCGCACGGATTTAATGAACGGATATTTTTCCTGAAGGTGTTTTAATTTATCAAACAGGTAAGCGCCCAGATCTTTTGCCGCCGCGACAAGGTTATTTTCTTCTATGTATTCGATAACCGCCAAAGCCGTGGCGCAGGAAACGGGATTGCCGCCCAGGGTGGAAGCTGACGGCTTTACAAATTTTTGCGCGATTTCCCTGGTGGCGGAGAACGCCGCTGCCGGTATTCCGTTGCCCATCGCTTTGGAATACGCCATGATGTCCGGCGCGGTGTCATAGTTTTCTATGCAGAACATTTTTCCGGTGCGGCCAAAGCCGGACTGCACTTCGTCAACTATCATAAGCGCGTTGTATTTTTCCAAAAGAGGCTTTGAGTCAATAAAAAACCGGGTAGGAGCCGGAACGATTCCGCCGTTGCCTTGTATTGGCTCCGCCAGAAGCGCCGCAATTGTGCCGCCTTCTTTCCTCAGCGCGTCCTCAAGCTGATTCGCATCGGCGTCTATGAACACAAAATCGTTATCCAAAAACGGATCTATCCTCCACATGGGAATGCCCGTTGCGGACAGCGTTAAATGAGTGCGCCCGTGAAGCGATCCGTTCAGGACAATGAAGCGCTTTTTGCCTGTCGCCATCCGCGCAAGAAGCATCGCTCCGTCCACCGCTTCGGAACCTGAATTACAGAAAAATGATTGGCTGATACGACCGGGCAGCAGAGTTGACAACTTCTGCGCAAGCTCCGCCACCGGCTGGGTAAGGTAAATATTGCAGACGTGTTGAAGCTGCCTTAACTGCGCAATGGTTCTTTCCAAAATGAAAGGGTTTGAATGCCCGCAGCTCATGACCGACACACCTGAAAAAAAATCCAGATATTTTTTCCCCGAATGATCGTACAAATACTGCATTTCCCCGCAGACGAACTGCGGCGGAGATTTGTAAAAAAAATTAAGGCACGGAAACATATACTCTTTGCGCAGTTCGATGATTTTTTCAGGTCCAAGATGCATGGCTTTGCTCCTCGTCCTTAAAATTCCAGCGCGCCGAAGCTGTACTGGTGACGGAGAGTGTCATACAACGCCTGACATTTGTCAGGATCGTTGATAGCCATCCGATAAACGCCAACGATCCTTGCCACTTCGTTGTCTTCCATGTGCGCGGCTTCTATCCTCACGCGGCTTGCCCCGACGTTTTGCAGCTCCTTCAAAACGGGAAGCAGACACAGATCCTTGTACAGCAGAATATGGTTTCGCCCGTTTTTGTCCTTGCTCACAGGATGCTTGAAACCGGCTTCGTCAACAAGGTAAATCTGCCCCGCATAATCAGCGGCAAGATTTTTGTACAAATCGTGTTCCAGATACATTACTGTGGGAGAGCCGTGAACGATAAGTTCCGCCTCTTCTCCCTTTGCGTTCAGTATGTCCGCCAGATCTTCGAGCTTAACCTCCGGAGATACGGTGAAGGATTGCAAGCCTTCATTCAGGAAAAATTCCGCAGCTCTCCTGTTGCAGATGTTAAGCGCGTAATCGCCAATCAACCGGTGTTTGCCTTTGAATCTGTAAATTGCGCCAAGGTTTGTGCACACAAGCCCTTCAATGTTAAGCCTTTCGATTCGGCTATTGTCAAGAAAATGCGAGTATTCGTCCAAATCAATGTCAAAGGTCATACGCGGAAGGCATAGATATATTCTCTGCCCTTGTGCAAGCCGGCATATATCTTCCCTGACCATAGGCGCGCCANGCAAAAACGTTTCGCCGGAAAGATAAACAAAATCCGCNCCTTTGTCTAACGCCGTTTTTGCGGCGCTTATGCTGTTCACTTTTACGCCTAAGCTCAATTTCCCCGCGATTGGCGCTTTGTGCTTGTCAAGATATTCCTTTATTTCACCGGTTCTCTTTGCGGTTATGCTTATTTCCTCTGTCGCTTTGCTGAAAACCTTCCCGCTGCTGAAAAATTTTCCGGTGCCTTCGTAGCGCTGATTTATAAAACTTAAATCCGGCCAACCAAAGGCATAAGCCGTAGTGGTATCCCTGTTACGGTTTTCCTGAATTTTCCAGATGTCTTTTTTTCTGTCGAAATTCAGCGGGTCTTCAATATATCTGTTTATGGCATCCCCGTATGCGTTTACAAGCAAGCTAATGTATTCGGCACCTCTCATNCGTCCTTCAATCTTAAAGGACGTAACGCNGTTGCTAATCAGATCCGGGATATATTCGTACAGGCACATATCTTTTGCGGCCAATGGAAAGCTCGTTTTGCACAAATTTCCGTTTACTTCGATGTCAAAATCCCATCGGCATGGCTTGTAGCACTTACCCATATTACTGCTGCCGCCGAACAAAATTTGTGAGTACAGGCATTGTCCTCCGTGNGCGATGCACATGTCGCCGTGGACAAAATATTCAAACTCCATATCTGTGGNTGCGGCCAGCAGTTTCACGTAAGCAAGGCTTGCCTCCCGCGACACCACCACCCTTTTCACGCCAAGCTCGCGCAGCCTTCGCACGGTTTCAATATTGTGAACATTCATCATCACAGAAGCGTGGATGTTCAACCCCAATCCGGCAACCGCGCCAAGAACGCTGAAATCCTGAACAATTATCGCATCCGGCTTCGCCTCTTCCGCCAGAAAGTGCAGGTATTCGTCCAAAAGCTCCAAGTCCGCTTTCCCGTGAAGGTTATTTACAGTTATATACGCGAGCTTACCTGCGCCGCGGGCCATTCCAACAGCCTCGACAAGTTCAGCGTTGGAAAAATTGTAGTCTTTTCTGTGCAGGCGCATATTAAGAAGCTTGCCGCCAAAGTAAAAAGCATCGCAAGGCAGGGATAGCAACTCTTTGAGAATCTCAAAATTACCTGCGGGAGCCAGCAATTCTACCTTTTTTCCGTTAAAATACCTTGCCACTTCACCTCCCGTTGGCATGCGCATCCGGTTTTTGTGTTTTAAAGCATTCTTAAGCCTCTTTAATATAATTGTTTTGCGGGTGTGTGGCAATATGAAAATTGCAGTTACAATATTTTTGCGCCACATTGACATTCCCCGTGGAAATTGCTATCGTGCCCGGGGAATCACTGAACAAAGAACAAAATTAATCAGTGATTCCCTAACAATGCCACGATTCTAAGAGGGTGCAAAATGGCTTATCGGGGCTTGCAGGATTTCATCGCCGCGCTGGACAGGGCGGGTGAGCTAAAGCGCATCGGTGCGCAGGTTGATCCCAAACTTGAGATAAGCGCGATTGCTGACAAAATCATGCGCGAACCGGGCGGCGGAAGCGCGCTGCTTTTCGAGAACGTCAAGGGTTCGAGCTATCCGCTGGCGATAAACCTTATGGGGAGCGAGCGGCGCATGGCGATGGCGCTTGGCGCGCAAACGCTGGACGGCAAGGCGCGGGAAATCGAGGGGCTTGTTACGTGGGGTTGGTCGCTTATGCGGGACTTCAATGTTTTCAAGGCAGTGCCGGGTGCGCTTCCCAAAATACCGGCGGCGTACAGCCTCATCCCGCGAAGAAAGGCGCGAGGGGCGTGTCAGGAAGTGATAGACGATGCGGCGGGCTTTGACAGCTTGCCGGTTATCACCTGCTGGCCGGAAGACGGCGGGCCCTTCCTCACGTTGCCGCTGGTCTGCACCGAAGACCCTGAAACCGGCAAGCGCAATGTTGGCATGTACCGTATGCAAGTGTACGACAACAAGACCGCGGGAATGCACTGGCATCTTCATAAGGATGGTGCGCACTTTTTTGAAAAATACAAAAAGCGCGGAGAGCGAATGCCCGTTGCTGTCGCGCTTGGCTGCGATCCGGCGGTGATTTACGCCAGCACCGCGCCGCTGCCTGAGGGCGTGTGGGAAATGATGTTCGCGGGCTTTCTGCGCGGTAAAAGGGCGGAAGTCTGCAAGGCAACTCTCAGCGACATACTCGTTCCGGCGGACGCTGAGTTCATTCTGGAAGGATACGTCGATCCCAATGAAACTCGCATGGAAGGGCCATTCGGCGACCACACCGGTTTTTACTCCTTGCCTGATGAATACCCGGTTTTTCATCTGGAGCGGATAACCAGGCGCAAGAATCCTGTGTACCCCGCGACCATTGTCGGCATTCCCCCCAAAGAAGACTGCTGGATGGGCAAGGCGACAGAGCGTCTTTTCCTGCCGCTGTTGAAGCAGCTCTGCCCGGACATTGTTGATCTCGCGATGCCTTTCGAGGGTGTCTTCCATAATTGTGTCATCGTGTCGGTGCGCAAGCGTTTTCCCGGGCAGGCGCGAAAAGTGTTTAACTTTATTTGGGGCATGGGGCAGATGATGTACACCAAGTGCATCATCGCCGTGGACGAAGACGTGAATCCGCATAACAGTTCCGAAGTCGCGTGGCGCGCGTTTAACAACGTGGATGCGCGGCGCGACCTTGTATTCAGTGACGGCCCGCTTGACGCGCTGGATCACTCTTCGCCCCTGCCGCGCTACGGTTGCCGCATCGCTATTGACGCGACACGCAAGGGGCCTGACGAAGGGCATTTGCGCGAATGGCCTTCGCCGCTTGTTATGGACAAGGACATCGAGGAAATGGTAAGTCGGCGCTGGAAGGAATATGGCTTTTAGCTTTCGCCCTGCGGCGCGCAAGCTGCGGCTGATCGGCGAGGCTATTATTTTCCGGCACACGGTTTTCTCCTTTCCGATTGCCGTCTCTGCCATCCTGCTGGAAACTTCAGGCCACCCGCCGGTGCGCGAAGTTGTCCTGATACTGCTTGCCGCGACCGCCGGACGCAACGCGGCGAACGCGATGAACAGGGTGATCGATGCCGACATTGACAGGCAAAACCCGCGCACTGCCGGACGGCATTTACCCGCCGGCACATTGTCGAAAAAATCGCTGGTGCTTTTCAGCCTCGTGATGGGCGCCGTTCTGACTGTTTGCGCGTTTTTACTTAACCCGCTTTGCGCTATTCTGTTGCCTGTCGCCGGAATCATGATAATCGGCTACTCGTTTGCCAAGCGCTTCACATGGCTTTGCCATTACTGGCTTGGTCTTGCTTGCGCCATCGCTCCTATGGGGGCTTTTCTTGGGCTTACCGGCGCGTTCGAGTTCAGGTTCTTCGTATTAGCCGCCGCGCACGCGCTTTGGGTCGCGGGCTTCGACATTATCTACGCGCGGCTGGACATCGACTTCGACCGCCGTACAGGCATCCACTCGATTCCGGCGCGCTTCGGGGATAAAGGCGCGCGCGCGTTTGCGGCTGTCTCGCACGTGGGTACGGCGGCTTGCTGGTTTCTCATCCCCATGTTCTGGACACTCTCGTTCTGGTATTACATAGCCGCGGGAATCGCCGCCGCGCTTCTGGTGGCGGAGCACGTTGTCTCGATCGTAAACAGCGAGCGGCGCGTGAAAATCGCAAGTTATTCGATAAACGAAGTTGTGCCGCTTGTTTTGCTTGCAGGCGTTGTGTTGGGAGTGTATCTTTGATTATGGCGAAATATTTGGTTTGCATTACCGGAGCGAGCGGCTCGATTTACGGCGTTCGTTTAATGAAGTTTCTGGCCGAGGCAGGACACGAGGTTCACGCTGTCGCATCGGAATGGGGCGCGCGTGTGACGGAGCATGAGACGGGGCGGTCGTTCGATACGTGGATAAGGGAAATCGGCATCCCACGCGAGAATGTCCACGCTCCCGGCAATCTTGCTGCCCCGCCGGCAAGCGGCACGTTCAGGCTGGATGCCGCGATCATCGCGCCCTGCTCTATGAGCAGCGCCGGTGCTATAGCATCAGGCGGCGGCTCGAATCTTGTACACCGCGCAGCCCTTGTCGCACTCAAGGAAGGCTGGCCGTTGGCGCTGGTTCCGCGTGAGACACCGCTCTCGCTTTTATCGCTACGCAGCCTGTGCACGCTTGCGGAGGCGGGTGCGATCGTGATCCCTGCAAGCCCTGCGTTTTACCAGCTTCCGCAAAGTATGGATGACATGATAGATTTTGTCATCGCGAAAATCCTTGACAGGCTTTCGATCCCCCACGATCTCGATATGAAGTGGAAGGGTATGAAGCGCGAGCACTCGCCTCTTAGCGAGTGATAATTTCACTATTAAGGAGGACGGTTATGAAAAAAATTTGGNNTCTGCTTTTGTGCGTGGCGGCGCTGTCTTTGTTTTCCGCGTGCGCAAGNCGTGATTCTGCCGACGGNCCGTTGCGCTTCGGCTTGATGGTNGACGCAAACGCCTTGCCGCTGATAATCGCAAGAGAGCGCGGCTACTTCGAGGAGGAAGGCGCGCGGGTCCAGCTCATCCAGTTCCACAATTCGCAGGAGCGCGACGCGGCAATTCAAGCCGGGCAAGTTGACGGTGTGATTTCCGACCTTTTGGCAGCGTCTTTTATGACCGCTGCGGGCGGGGATTTCAGGATTACCAGCCTTACCAACGAGCGCTTCGGCATTGTCGCAGGTCCGGGATCTGGTGTCCGGCGGCTTGAGGATTTGCGCGGGAGACGGCTGGGCATCTCCATCAACACCATTATCCAATACACCGTGGACGCGCAGTTTGCCGGGGTTGGTGTGCCTATGGACGAATACGAAGTGGTGGGTATACCCAATCAGCTTCTGCGCCTTGAGATGCTGCTCAATGATCTGGTTGACGCCGCCGCATTTCCGGAGCCGCTTCTGACAACCGCTGTGATGCGGGGTGCAACGTTGCTTTCCACCACCGATGCCGTTGGCGTGCGCGCAGGTGTCAAGTTGTTCTCGCAGGGCTTTCTCGACAGGCGGCTTGATGACGTAAGGGCGTTTTACCGCGCGTACTACAGGGCAGCGATGGCGATCAACGCGGATCCGGATTCGTTTCGCGCGTATCTTTCGCAGATCGGCAACTTCCCGGAAATAGTGAAGGACGCTTTCGATTTTGTCGTTTACAGCAAACCGTCGATGATCGATGATAGCGACATCGAGCGCGCCCTTGACTGGCTTGCGCGCAGGAACCTTCTTNATGCAAACCTTTCCCCCGCAGACCTTATCGACGACCGGGCAATCGAGCAATGGTTGAACTGAAGGATGTAAGCGTTACCTACCCGCTTCCCCGCGGTGGAGCGGCGCANGCTGTAAAAGGCTCAAGCGCTGTCTTCGCCGAGGGCAGCTTCGGTGCGATTATTGGTCCTTCTGGCTGCGGCAAGACTAGCCTTGTCAGGGCAATCGCGGCTCTTGTCACGCCGAGCGAAGGCGAAGTCCTGGTTGGCGGGATTGCCCTGCAAGGAGTGCTCAGGCGAACCGCGGTGATCTTTCAGGACTATTGCCTTTTGCCGTGGAAAACCGTTTTTGCCAACGCCGAGCTTCCATTGCGCTTTGGTGCCGGCGGCCGCGAATCAAGAAAAGCCGGCAAGAAAAAAGTTGAATCCCTGCTCGCCGAGTTCGGGCTTGCGCAGTTCGCGCAGCGCTACCCAAGCCAGCTTTCAGGCGGCATGAAGCAGCGCGTTGCGATAGTCCGCGCGCTTGTCGCAGAGCCTGAGCTGCTGCTCATGGATGAACCTTTTTCCAGCCTCGATGCGCTTACGCGCGAGGACGCGCAGGACTTTGTTCTTTCGGTTCAGCGCGAGCGCCGCCTGACCGTCGTCATGGTCACACACTCGATTGAGGAAGCCGTGTACTTGGCTGACTCCGTTTACGTCATGGGCGGCGCAAACCCGGGCGCAATAACTAAGCGTTTAGAAATACACAGGGATGAAAGCCTGCCGCGGAATGAGTTCCGGGGAAATCCGCGCTTCCACGAATATTGCAGCGCCTTGCGCGGCGCGCTTGCGGAAAGTTCACTAAGCGCGAAGGGCGGGAAAACCTCTTGAGGAAATATGTCGGAGTTGCCGCAACAATCGCGGCGTTTGCCGTTTTATGGCAGGTGCTTTCGATGCTGGTCGCGCGCCCTTTCCTGCCCAATCCCGTATCCGCCGTTCTGGCGCTCGCGCACCTTGCTTCCGGCGGCGAGCTTTGGCGGCACATTGGGATAAGCCTGTTCCGTGTTGCCTGCGCGCTTGGCATAAGCAGTGCGGCGGCGCTTGCACTCGGCATTGTGGCCGGCCGCTCGCCGCGGATTGACAACATCGTCTCTCCGGCGATCTACCTGTTCCACCCGCTGCCCAAAGCGGCGTTCCTGCCAATCATCATGCTGTTTTTCGGCATCGGCGAAGTCGCCAGAATTGTGACGATAATATTTATCATTTTTGGGCAGATGCTTGTCGCGGTGAGAGATGCGGCGCGGCAAGTTCCCGGCGAATATCTGGACGCTGCGCGCGCGTTGGGGTCAGGAAGGCTCGGTGCACTGCGCCACGTCATAATGCCCGCAATCCTTCCAGGCTTTTTCACCGGTTTCAGGATCAGCCTTGGCGTTGCCGTTGCTGTCCTTTTCATCGCGGAGACTTTTGTCTCAGGCAGCGGTCTTGGGCATCTGATAATTGATGCGTGGACGCGAATTGCCTATCCGGAAATGTACGCCGCCATTCTTGCCATGAGCATAATGGGGCTTACGCTTTTTATCATCACGGACATAGTCGAATATTTTCTCTGCCCATGGCTCAATATCGGGAATACTTCAATCCGTTAATAGGCGGAAGTTCGGATCAACGAGCACAAAATCCAACCCCGGAGTTGCCCGCACGCTCCTGTCTTCAAACACGAAAACCGCCTCGACACCCTCAAGCGGCTCGATAAGCGCTCTGCCCCTTTCATAGCCCATCACAAAAATCGCGGTGGAAAGGGCATCGGCATCCATGGAAACTTCAGTAACAATGGTCGCTGAAAGAAGACCGGTGCGGGCAGGAAAGCCGTCAAAGGGGAAAACAGGTGGTGAAAGTGCTCGCCTTCGTGAGTGAAGTAGCGCTCATTAACGCCTGATGTCACAACGGTCATATCCCAGCCGCTAATAACACCTATAAACTGACCGCGGGCACCAAGCGGGTTTTGGAGACCGACCCGCCACGGAGTCCTGTCCTCTTTTATCCCGAAGGTGACCACGTTTCCGCCAAGGTCGATGAGCGCGCGTAAAAGGCGCGCATCGCGCACAATGGCAACCGATTCGTCCGCCGCGTATCCTTTGGCGATTGCGCCAAGGTCAAGAGCCATACCCGGCCTGCGCAAAAACACCGTGCGCGCTTGAGGGTCAAGCACAATGTCTTGCCAGTTGATCAGCGGCAACACAGCGTCAACTTCTTCCTGAGAGGGAACGCGCGGGTTGTCGCCGGTTATGCCCCACAGAAAAGTCAGCGGCCCAACGGTTGGGTCAAAAGCGCCGCCTGAAAGTTCGGCAATCTCCACCGCGCGCTGTATAACACCAAACACATCATCGTGAACGCGAACAGGTTCAATACCCGCAGCGGCGTTGACGCGGGAAACGTCTGAATCAGGCAAAAACGCGCTCATGCGGCGCTCGATTTCGCCTATGCGGGTAAAAATCGCGTCATACACATCATCTTGAGCCTGATCAAACAAAGTGATTACGTTGATTGTGTTCAGCGCGAACACAACACGGAAAGGTTCCGCCTGCTGTCTGAAACACGAAGCAAGCAACACAACAACCAGAACTATAATGGAAAGCGGCAATAGGCGGCGTTTTGAATTAAAAGCCGATCCTCGGCGCAATTTTACAGATTTGTTCATGAGAGGAATTATATGGTACATCGCGTTTTTTGTCGATGGCAATTATGGTGTCGGTCGCCACTTACCAGTGTCGGTCGCCACTTACCAGTGGCGGGGCACAAAGTTATCGGGGACGTTTATCATCATAGTGTCGCCGCTCTGTTCTATCGAGTAAAAACCGTTTTGGACAATGCAGTCGCGTACATTTTGCGGCATTATCGCTCCGGCAATAGCACCAAAATAGGTGCGTTTATCATTGCGGTCATCGGCGCGGCGGCGCAGAACGCCCATGCGGTCAATGTGTTTTGCTACATCTTTTTCAGTTGGCTTTGATTTTATTTCCACCACCATTACCGTATCGCGGCTTTCCAG